>CAJLRT010000282.1 GCA_905209135.1 uncultured Eubacteriales bacterium | reverse complement strand
GCGTAAAAGAGGACTTGGGGTCAAGCCCCGTCATAGGTTCATCGAGAATCCAGACGGCAGGATCGTGCAGCAGCGAGCCTACGACTACGATTTTCTGACGCATGCCGTGGGAATAGCTCTGAATCTTTGCCTCGAGCGCGTCGAGTATATCCATCTGTCCGGCAAGCTGTTCAATCCGCTGCGTGCGCAGGTCCGACGGCACCTCGTACATATCCGCGACAAAGTTCAGGTATTCTATCCCCTTCAGGCGCAGAAATACATTGGGGTCGTCCGACACATACCCGATCTGCCGCTTGGCGGAAAGGTCGTCCTTTTCCACGTCGAACCCGTTGATCTGAATGGCGCCGGAGGTGATCGGTATAATCCCGGTCATCATATGGATCGCCGTGGTTTTCCCCGCGCCGTTGCGGCCGAGAAAACCGAATATTTCGCCGTCCCTGATTTCAAGGCTGACATGGTCGATCGCGTTTTTCATGCCATCATAGCTTTTAACGGCGTCTTGAAAAATAATCATTGCATTTTTTCATTCCCTTCGTTTTTTTGCAGCAACGCCTCATAAACGCAAAACGGAACGCGCCCCGCGCCCGTCAGGCCCATCCTGTTCGGCTTGTTTGCGCCGTGATAGTCCGATCCGCCGGACACACACAGCCCGAATCTGCCGCACAGGTCGAGCAGGCGGCGCGTATGCGACGCGTCATACCCCGGATAGTAGCACTCCATCCCGTCCAGCCCCTGTTCGCACAGGCCGCCGAGCAGGCTTTCCAGGCTCCCGCCTTCCGGCAGTTTCACCGTGTGTGGGTGCGCAAGCACCGCCATACCGCCGGCTTGATGAATCATTGCAATACAGGCCCCGGGTTCCGGGCGGGCCTGCGGGATATACGCCGGCCGGCCCTTGGACAGGTAGCGGTCAAACGCATCGTCCATGCCCGCGCACACGCCCATATCCACAAGCGCCCGCGCAAAGTGCGCCCTTGTAACGCTCACCCTGTCCAAATTGGGCAACAGCGAACTGTCAAGCTGAATACCTTGACTCACTAGCGCAGCGGCAATCTTCCTGCCGCGCGTGCGCCGCGCCTGCTCCAGCCCGTGCAAAAAAGCAGTAAACTCCGCCGTCTCGCGGATAAATAAACCGAGTATATGCATCCGGCCGGGATGATTCGCAGACAGCTCCACGCCGGGCACGAATAAAACGCCGGGATACCCGGCGCAGGCGGCCCGCGCCCGTTTCAGGCCCGCCGTCGTATCATGATCCGTCAGTGCGAACGCGGCAATTCCCTGCGCAGCCGCAAGCCGCGGCAGCGCTTCGGGGCCGTCCGTCCCGTCGGAACAATCGGAATGCACATGCAGGTCGATCGTCCGGCGCATCACTTTTCAGCCTGCAGCTTGCGCAGCGCATCCATGAACGTGTCAATATCCCGAAACTGTCGGTATACCGACGCAAACCGGACATAGGCGACCTCGTCGAGCTCGCGGAGCTTTTCCATCGCCAGTTCGCCGATCTTTTCACTCCGGACTTCCTGGCTCATATCGTTCGATATGGCGTATTCTATTTCACTGGCGGCCCGCTCCAGATCCACGAGCGATACCGGGCGCTTTTCACAGGCGCGCAGCAGGCCGCGCAGCAGCTTGTCCCGGTCGAACGCCTGCCGCGACCCGTCCTTCTTTACGACGATGATGGGCAGCGTTTCCATCACCTCATACGTGGTAAACCGTTTCTGGCATTGCAGGCATTCCCTGCGCCGGCGAATCCGCTCGCCGTCGTCAGTCGGCCTGGAATTCACGACCTTGCTCTCTTCATATCCGCAAAACGGACATCTCATCCGGGATCCCTCCCCTTGTTGTGTTTACTGTATTTTACCATAAAAAAATAAAAAATCAAAGAAGAACTTTTCGTCCTTCTTTGAATGTGAAAGCTTTAGCTTATTTCTCCAAGGTAATCGTCTACAATGACCATCAGCGTCATCGGCGTGACGAGGCCGTTTGACAAACAGTCCAGGAATTCGAGAGTCTTTGCTTCGGATGAAAAAATGTCGGACGCTTCGGCTGTCTCCAGTTCGCCATTCTGTTCTTTTATCAGCTTCACGCCTGTGACAAGCCGGCCCTCCGCATACTTGCGGGTCAAGTAGTAATGAATGCTGAAATCCCCCTCGGAAACAGTCTTTGTCGCAAAGAGTGTTTCCTCTTGATGTCACATTTCCAAAACCATTTTGCAAACACCTCTTCAATATGAAATTTTTAGGGGGGTTGTCTTAAGTATAACGCATTCTTGTGATTTG
>CAJLRT010000281.1 GCA_905209135.1 uncultured Eubacteriales bacterium | reverse complement strand
TCCGGGCTGCAAACCGCGGCGGCGCTGTTTACAGCCCGAATACGCGCACAAACGGGGCCGGACCAGGGACAGGCTCCGGGGCGGACGGCGCGAGCGGCAATGCGGCGTGCTTGTGTGACTGGGGCGGCGCGGCGGCCATGGAGCGGCTCGGAGTGGCTCGGGCGTAGGCTTGCGCGGCCAGGCAAGCGCGGGCGGGCGCAGGCTTGTGCGGCGGCGGCAGGCGCAGGCAGGCGCGGGCTGGCGGCAAAAAGACGCCGGAGAGGCAAACGGCCTCCCCGGCGTCTTTTCGGTTCTGTTTCTCCGCGCGCTGTCACCGGCGCGCGGCTTTATGTTTTTCCGTATTTGCGACGCAGTTTTTTTGACAGCGCCGGCCCTGTTTTTTCCGGCCTGCGGCGCGGCGCGCGCTTTTCGGCGCAGAACACGCAGTACCCATCCTGTTCGTACACGCGCACGCCGCCGAATACGGCCTTGAGCTTGTTGCGGTACCAGTCCGCGCGCTTTGTCACCATCAGCATCCGGCCGCCGGTGCGCAGGCGGGCGTAGCCGCCCTCAATAAACCGTTTGGCGACCGAGAAATCGGCGTGATAGGGCGGATTGGACAGGATGCAGGTGAACGTCTGCCCTGCGGGCAGAGCGTCATAGCCGTCGCCGCACAGCGCGGCGACGCCCGGCACGCCGTTGGCGGCGGCGTTTTCCGCCGCGAGCGCTGCGGCTGTTTCCGAGATATCGCACATCACAACGTTTTCCGCGCCCACGATTTTCGCCGCGTACACGCCGACCGCGCCGTAGCCGCAGCCGAGGTCGAGCACACAGTCGCCGGGGCGGAAGTCCGCATAGCGGAGCATGGCCGCGGTGCCGCGGTCCAAATGCGCGGGCGAAAACAGAGACGGGTCGGTCCGCAGCGCAAGCTGCACGCCGTTTATATCCGCGCGCACCGTCATAGCGGCGCGTACCCGTGCGGACGTTCGGCCGCCGCGGCCCGCAGCGCCTCTTTCATAAACCAGTATATGGGCTTGCAGCGCAGAAACGCATCGCGCAGCACGTCCACCAGGGCGCGGCTGAAATACGCCTCGTCGTGCGCGCACTCGCGGACCAGATAAAAGCTGCGCTTGTTGAGCCAGGTTTTCAGCGCCTCCGGCTCGTCCGGATAATGGTCGCGCCTATAATCGGCGCCGCGCAGCTCGAACCCGTCGCGCACGCGCCGCCTCTCCAGCTTCAGAAATTCCGGCTTACGCTCCAGAATGGCCCGGCGCACCGCCGCCATGGCAGGCGGCGTCATATCGTAGCTGCCGAAACCGATCCGGTAGCCGAAGCTGCCCGCGTCAAAAAACACGCCCGGGGTATCGTAGGCCTTGTTTTCCGCGGGAGAAAAAAAGTGCAGGTACATATAGGTCTTGACCGGCGTGACCTTGCCGGTATAGCGGAAGTCGTTGAACGCCTTGGACGTACACCGGTTCGGCGAGACGACGATATCCTCGTCGATCTCCTTCGCCGTAGCGACTAGCTCTTCATGCAGGGCCAGAAGCGGCTTTTTTACATAGGTTTGGTAGACTTCCCGGTTGCGCTCGAAGTATGCGCGGGTGTTTTCCAGCTCCGCGCCGAAAAAATACTGGTTCGTCTGCTCTGAAAAGCCCTGAAACGGCATCTGTCTCCTCCTGCCTGTCAGGCCGGCGCATGCCAGCCCGTGATCTGCGCGATAAACGCGCTCAGCGCGTCGCCGGCCTGCCTGTGGTCGGCCACGATGGGATGGGTGCTGCGGCAGAACTGTTCCTGCAGCGCAAAAATATTGCCGTCGCCGAGCTCCTGCACCGCCTGCCGGATATACGCAAACGCGGTGGGATTCATCATGCCGACGGTGCAGACGATCGCGGCCTTTGGATACAGGCCGCGAAGCTGTTCCAGAAATTCCCGGTATTTACGGGCAAAGACGGCAGCCTCCGCCGCGCCCTGCACGATATAGGAGGAGTCGTTGGTGCCCAGGGCGACGACGACCGCGCCGGGCTGGAACCGGGAGAAGTCCCACGGGGCCGCGTTCCCGTTCACGGGCGCGGTCTGGCCGTACACCGGCGGGACCGCGCAGTCGTCGCCGCCTTCCATATCAACGCGGCGGTACACCGTCCAGCCGGACAGGGAAAAACAACTGAAATCCGCGTCCAGGTTTTCCGCGCAGACGGCGGCGTAGGTCAGCATGCCGTTCTGGGTATCGATACTCCACACGTCCTCGTCCTCCGGGCCGCGTTCGATCGTATGCCCGCAGGTGATGGAATCGCCGATAAAT
>CAJLRT010000280.1 GCA_905209135.1 uncultured Eubacteriales bacterium | reverse complement strand
TACGAGATCACTGTGTGACTGGAGTTCAGACGTGTGCTCTTCCGATCTATGGGCTGCGATATATCGATTCCGGCGCCGATCGCGGCGGCAACCGGCTCCTCGATGATCTCGACGCGCTTTGCACCCGCCCGTTCGCAGGCGTCTTTTACCGCACGGTTCTCCACTTCGGTCACACAGCTCGGCACGCACACTACGGCGCGCGGCCGCGCCAGCCGGAATCCGCTTACTTTTTTAATAAAGTACTTGAGCATTTTCTCTGTGGTCTGGTAATCCGAAATCACGCCGTCCTTGAGCGGCCGGATCACCTCTACGCCTGCCGGCGTGCGGCCGAGCATCTCCAGCGCTTCCCCGCCCACCTTGAGCACCCGGCCGGTCTCCCGGTCGACGGCGACCACCGTGGGCTCGTTGAGCACAATCCCTTTCCCTTTTACATATATCAAAATGGTAGCCGTGCCAAGATCTATGCCCAAATCCAAGCCGAACAACGGCAAACACCTCTCATCCCATGAATTGCAGCGACCTGCATTCGCTCCTGTTCATAGTATTGACAGGTGTTTGCCCTTTTACTTTTTGTAAATTTTTGCATTCTGCCCGTGGGCCGTTGCAGCCGTCAGGCCGCACACCATTTCAGCGCCGGCGCGGCGCAGTACGCGGGCGCATTCGCGGATCGTCGCGCCGGTGGTATACACGTCGTCGACCAGCAGTATCCGTTTGCCGCGGACCATTTCCGGATCGCATACCGCATAGCAGTCCTTTACGTTTTCCACTCTCCGCTTCGCATCGCCGAGAGACGACTGCGTCTGATTCTCCTTTGTCTTTTTCAGTACGCCGTCAAGGTATATTTTGCCGGTATAATCCGCATAAGCCCTCCCGATCAGTTCCGACTGATTGAATCCGCGGCTGGCAAGCCTGCGCCGGGACAGCGGCACCGCGGTTACAAAATCGCAGCGCTCCATGCTGTTCACATACCGCACGTCCGCCATATACTTTGCCAGCACCGCCGCCGCGCCCTTTCTCTCCCGGAATTTCAGGCCCAGGATACCGGCGCGGACCGGCCCTGTATATATCAGCGCGGCCGTACAGCAGTACAGATCCCTGCGCCGCGGGTCAGGCGGCAGCATGTAGGCGTGATTGCGCGCAGCGTCCCTGCCACAGTCCTTGCAGACAGACTCCGCGTCGGCCGCGATCCTGCCGCACAGAAGGCAGCGGCGCGGGAAGAAAAACTCCGCTATGCGGTCGGCCAGCCGCCGGATCATGCTCCGTCACCCCTTACGCTTGAGATTCGCTTTCCCCGGCCGCGGGAACCAGTCCGCGCAGCATGTGGCGCAGCCCGGAAAAGCGCTTTACCTTCGTCTTGTTCCCAATCATGCGCACAATCTTTGCGCCGTCGCCCACCAGAATCAGCATTTCCTTGGCGCGGGTCACGGCGGTATAGAGCAGATTTCGGTACAGCAGCGCCGACGGCGTGTCCATCACCACCAGGACCACGCACCGGAATTCGTTGCCCTGGCATTTGTGCACCGTCACCGCATAGGCGTGATCCAGCTCGTCCAGGCTCTCAAACGGATGCTTTGCGACCCGGTCGTCATATACGATTTCCATCTCCTCATTTTCAAAGGATATCGCCCGGACCTTGCCGATGTCCCCGTTAAAAATACCCAACCCCGCCTCACCCGCGGCGGTCTGATAGGGAATATCGTAGTTGTTTTTGATCTGCATCACCTTGTCGCCCACGCGGAAGCTGTTTTCAAAGTACGCCTTTTCCGGCATTCCAGCCGCCGACTCGTCCATCACCTGTTTGAGCCTGCGGTTCAGATTGACCGTTCCGCACATGCCCAGCTTGGAGGGCGTAATCACCTGTATGTCCGCGTCCATGTCCCAGCCGTACCGCTGCGGCAGACGGGCGCAGCACAGGTCCACCACAGTGTCCGCACACTCGCCCGCATTGCGGCACGGCATGAAGAACACGTCCTTTTTCTCCCCCTGCAGCAGCAGCGGCTCGCCCTGGATAATCCTGTGCGCGTTGGTAATAATCAGCGAATCGGCCGCCTGCCGGAATATGACCTCCAGCTTGACCGTGGGCACTGCGCCGCTTGCAATCACGTCCGCAAACACATTGCCCGCGCCGACGGACGGGAGCTGGTCCGCGTCCCCCACCAGGATCAGCCGGCAGGAGGGCGGCAGGGCGCGCAGAAGCGCATCGAACAGCAGCAGATCGACCATGGACGATTCGTCGAGATCGGAAGAGCGTCGTGTAGGGAAAGAGTGTAGATCTCGGT
>CAJLRT010000279.1 GCA_905209135.1 uncultured Eubacteriales bacterium | reverse complement strand
TGTTCACTTTGTCATCGAGGCGAATGGCGTGCCCATCGACCCGCTGCCATTAATCAGCTAGCCCTTTTTATGTAATAGTCCCAGCCCTGCTAATTTCACGCACAGAAGCCCCGCTTTATGCGGGGCTTCTGTGTTTTTGTATTTTTTTCCAGTGAATTCATCGCTTCTCTTGACAAGGCCGGACGGCTGCGTATATGATATGAACAAACGGGAAAGCTGAAATAAACTGGAAATACAGGAGATAACTATGCGTTTGAATGAAAAATACGCCCTGCCCTTTTTGGATGCGGACAGCTACGCGCCGCTGCTTGCACGCGCCGGCGCATGCCGGGATACGCTGATTTCCGGCGGCGGCCCTGGCAGTGAGTTTACCGGATGGCTCTCCCTTGCAGACGGTTCCGACCCGGCGGAGCTGGAACGGATCGAATCGACGGCCGCGAAAATCCGGGATACAGCGGAGCTGCTCGTTGTGGTCGGGATCGGCGGCTCGTTTATGGGCGCGAAGTCCGCGATCGAATTTCTGCCCGCAGCGCCTGGCGCGCCGGAAGTCCTGTTCGCCGGCAACAGCCTGAGCCCGGACGCGCTTGCCCGCGTACTGGACGCCTGCGCGGACAGAGATGTCTGCGTCAACGTCATCTCCAAATCTGGTACGACCACCGAACCCGCCGCGGCGTTCGCCGTGCTGGAACGGTTTATGGAAGAAAAATACGGCCCGGCCGCCGCGCAGCGGATTTTCGCGACGACGGACAGGACCCGCGGCACGCTTGTGCAGCTTGCGCAGGAGAAGGGCTATGAAACGTTTGTTGTGCCGGACGACGTGGGCGGGCGCTACTCCGTGCTCACCCCCGTCGGACTGCTGCCCATCGCCGCCGCCGGCGCGGATATCCGCAGCCTGCTCGGCGGCGCGGCGGACGCGCTGCGGGAATACCTCGCAGCGCCCCCGGAGGAGAACGACGCGTGCCGCTACGCCGCGCTGCGGCATATGCTGTTTGAAAGCGGTCGCGCTGTGGAAATTCTCGTGAGCTACGAACCGGCCCTCGCCTCGCTGGGGCTGTGGTGGCAGCAGTTGATGGGAGAGAGCCACGGCAAGGAAAAAACGGGGCTGTTCCCGGCCTGCCTGAGCTTCTCGCAGGACCTGCACTCCATGGGCCAGTTTATACAGCAGGGAACCCCGTCCCTGTTTGAAACGGTGCTGTGGGTGGACTCGCCGCAGCGGGACGTGTCCCTGCCGTCCGATATGGGGGAACAGCTCCGGTTTCTCGACGGGGCGTCCCTGCACAGCCTCAACCGCCGCGCGTTCGAGGCCACGCTGCTTGCGCACTGCGACGGGGGCACGCCGAATATCGTCGTGGAGACGGACCGGCGGGACGAGCGGACGCTCGGCCGCCTGTACGCATTTTTTGAAACAGCCTGCGCCATAGGCGGCTATCTGCTCGGCGTCAATCCCTTCGACCAGCCGGGCGTGGAGGATTACAAGCGCAATATGTACGCGCTGCTCGGCCGTCCCGGCTACGAGGAGCTCGCGGCGCGCCTGCGCGCCCGTCTGCGGGACTGACCGCCGTATCCATAAAAAAAGAAGGGCGAAAGCCCTTCTTTTTTACCATTTCTCAAAGTGGATCTTCTCCGGCTCAAACCTGTCTGCCGGCGGCAGCCTGCGCGCCGGGTGCCCGATCGACACCACGGCCAGCGGCACAATATGCGCGGGCAGGCCGAGCACCTCCGCCACGCCCCGGACGCGGTTCATGACGGGATAGGTCCCGAGCCATACCGCGCCGAGCCCTGTCGCGTGCGCGGCGAGCAGAATATTCTGCACGCAGGCGGAACAGTCCTGAATCCAGTAGTCGGGATCGCTCTGGATGGTCAGGTTCATGTCGCCGCAGACGACAATGCCCACCGGCGCGGTTTTCAGCATTTCCGCGTTTCCGTCCTCTTTGGATGCGATATCGGCCAGAATCTGCCGGTCGCGCACCACGACGAACGCCCAGTCCCGGTTGTCAATGGCGCTCGGCGCGGCCATGGCGGCCCGCAGCAGCGTCTCCACCTGCTCGGCGGATATGTCCTCGTCCGTGTACCTGCGTATACTGCGCCGGGTCAGGATTGCTTCCATTGCGTCCATAAAACATGCCTCCTTCAGTCTTTTTTCCATTATATAGAATTTATTCCGAAATTACAAGACGCCCGCCGCCGGGGAAAAGTGAAAATTAGATGAATTCACCCGGCGTGTATTGAATTCTGCCGTGGGGTAAGGTATAATGAATATACTAAATCATGGGGAGGACTTTCTGCAATGATTAAAGCGATCATG
>CAJLRT010000278.1 GCA_905209135.1 uncultured Eubacteriales bacterium | reverse complement strand
ACGAGATCACTGTGTGACTGGAGTTCAGACGTGTGCTCTTCCGATCTATGGCGGGCAGGATCGACAGGATCATCACCAAATCGGTCAGCCGCTTCGCCCGCAACACCGTCGACACCCTGACGACGGTTCGCAAGCTCAAGGAAAAGGGCGTGGGCGTGACCTTCGAGAAGGAGAACATCGACACGCTGGACAGCAAGGGCGAGCTGTTCATCACGATCATGTCGTCCCTTGCGCAGGAGGAGAGCCGCTCCATCTCGGAAAACGTGACCTGGGGCTGGCGCAAGCGCATCGCGGACGGCAAGGTGTCGGTGGCCTACTCCCATTTCCTCGGCTACGAAAAGGGTCCGGACGGAAATATGCAGATCGTGGAGGAAGAGGCCAAAGTCGTGCGCGAGATCTACGCCATGTTTCTGGACGGGAAGACGCCATCCGGCATTGCGGCCGCTTTGACGAAGCGCGGCGTCCCCACGCCTGCGGGAAAGGCGACGTGGCAGGCCAGCACGGTAAAGTCCATCCTGAGCAACGAGAAGTACAGGGGCGACGCGCTGCTGCAGAAGACCTTCACCGTGGACTTCCTGACAAAGAAGGCCAAAGTGAACGAAGGCGAAGCGCCCCAATACTACGTCGAAAACAGCCACCCGGCTATCGTCAGCGCGGAGGTGTTCGAGCTTGTCCAAGCTGAACTGGCAAAGCGCAGGCAGCGGGGCGGGCGCACGAGCGCGGTCACGCCCTTCTCCGGGCGACTCGTCTGTGGGGAATGCGGCGCATACTTCGGCAGCAAGGTCTGGCACAGCACGGACGCTTACCGGAGTGTCATCTACCGCTGCAACCGGAAGTACGAAAAGAAGGGAGCGCCCTGCCCATCTCCTCACGTAAGGGAAGAGGAACTCAGGACAGCCTTTGAGAAGGCGCTGGGGATGCTGCTGGAACGCAGGAGCGAGATCTTCTCCGCATACGAGACGATCATTGCCAATCTGACCGACACGGCGCAGCTGGACCGCGAGCTGGAGCGTGCGCAGGCAAGGCTCGACGAAGCGCATCAGGAAATGGAGCGCATGGCGCGCAGGAATGCCGAGATCGCGCAGGATCAGGAGGAATACAACCGGGCGTTCGACGCGCTTAGCGCAAAGTGCAGTGCCCTGAAGGAAAAGATCGGCGCGCTGAAAGCGCAGCTGGCCGCGAAGGCCGGCAGGAGGCGAAAGCTGGAAGCGTTCATGGCGCAACTGCGGGAGAAGGAGGCTTTGGCTCCCTTTGATGAACGCACCTTCGCAGCGATGGTGGATCACATTGTGGTCTATCCGGGTGAAGCAAAAGGCGCTAAGAAACTGATTTTCCGCTTCCGGGATGGGACGGAGATACCGGTCGACCTGTAAATGAGCACATGAAAACAACCCGCTTGCACAGCCGGGCGCGAAGTGATTCGCCGGGGGCTGGGCAAGCGGGGTGTTTGTATTTTTGGGCAGAGAGCCTCTTGAAGCATCGTGCTTTGATGATGCGCGCAATGTATATCCGAGCATTATCAGCACCTGCCTTTTCAGAGCTATGCAGGGGCTTCGTAGGGGTATTCAAGGGGGTATTCAAGGGGTATTCAAACTGCATACCCCAATGAATACCCCTTTGAATACCCCTACCGTGAAATCGTTACTTGTATCATTTTATGAGTGCAGACACAGCACGTCCGCCATGCGCTGCGCCAGCCGGTCCGTCTCTTCGCCGGTCAGGCGGGTTCCCTCCGCCAGCGGCACACCCGCGTCCCGCGCGATGCGCCGCATCGCCGGGGAAAAGGAATGCACCGTGCAATCGTCGTCCTCAAAGCGCAGAAGCCTTCCGCCGATGTCCAGGCACCCGTTGGCGATGGGCTCGCCCCGCTCAAACACCGCCATGTTGGCCGTGCCGCCGCCGATGTCCAGGTTCATCACCCGCTTGCCGCTGGTGCGCGAAAGCTCCGCCGCGCCGGATCCCCGGCCCGCCAGAATGCTTTCCAGCGCCGGGCCGGCTGTGGCCACCACAAAGTCCCCCGCCAGGCGGGAGAGGGCCTGCGCCACGGCCCGCGCGTTCTGCTTGCGCGCGGTTTCGCCGGTGATGATGACCGCACCCAGACGAATCTGCTCCGGTCGGATGCCCGCTGCGGCGTAGTCCTCGCTTACGATACGCTCGACCGCCCGCGCATCGATGGTATCCGGACTGGTGAGGGGAGTCAGGCGAAGGGGCGCACGGTAGATAACGCGTTTTTCCGTGATCTGAATGCGAGGGACCGAAAATGCCGAGAGATCGGAAGAGCACACGTCTGAACTCCAGTCACACAGTGATCTCGT
>CAJLRT010000277.1 GCA_905209135.1 uncultured Eubacteriales bacterium | reverse complement strand
GTTCAGACGTGTGCTCTTCCGATCTAGGCGCTTACCTCCTTCCGCGACCATATATCCCTCTTTTGCGGCCGGGAGTCAACCGTGATTTTGATACAAATCGCCCCAGACAGGGGAGAATCTTTCCGCGAGAAACTGTGATAATCTGACGAATTCCCTGCCGGTCACCAGCCCGGCGTTGCGCAGGTTTCTAAGAACCGCCATGGAGGTGCGATACGTCAGCTCGCGTTGAAGCTGCTCATGTGTCAACATGGGCGCGCCCATCCGTTGTTCTGTGCCGTGCATATCGGCCTCCTCACTGCTTTCCAAAGCGGCTGTGGATGTAACAGGCGTGGCTGCAAAACTTCCTGCGCCGGTCATGCCCATACAGCGGCTTCCCGCACCCGGCACACAGAGCAGGTTTTCCGTCGGCATGCGCCTGCGTGCGCCAGTGGGCGACGCGACAGGCTTCCGAGCAGAACACGCGCTTTTTCCTGCCAGGTATGCGGATGACCGGCGTCCCGCACTGCGGGCATATTGGATTCTCATTTTCAATCGTGATTTCCAGCTTCTGTGGCGCATGGTAGTCCGTGACCGCCGGTTCATCCGCCTCGTCGCGGCGGCAAAAGGATTTGATGGTGCCGACCGGAATATCGAGCAAGGTACTGATGCGCTTATATCCTTCACCCGCGGCTCTGAGCTGTCGGATGTGCCGCTTCTGCTCCTGTGTCATAGCCCCTCCCTTAGCGCCGCTACTTTCATATGAAAGCAGCGGCGCAACAATCCTGTGTGCTGTTCGTACAGTAAATGCTCAGATCACCTTGCTGTATTCTCCGGAAACCCAACCCACCCGCGCATTGACCACTACGGCGTGCCAGCCGTTGCTGGCGGTGGCCACATAGTCCAGCGTCGTGCCCGGCGCGAGCTGGGTGACGCGCCCGTACTGCGTGCCGTTGCCCACGCGAATGTTGACCTTGCCGCCATCCGATACGATGACCACGTGGGTACCGACGGGCTTTTCTCCTTCGTTTTCTTCTTCGCCATCCTCCGGCTGCGCGGGCTGCTCCGGCGTGTCCTCGTCCTCTGCCTCTATGGCGTCCATGAGCGCGGCGTGGCTCTTTTCGCCATACTTGCCGTCCACCTCGAGCCTCTCATCCTCCTGGAAGGCCCGCACTGCTGCTTCGGTCTCCGCGCCAAAGTCGCCGTCCGCTCCGTACTTCGGCAGGCTGTAGCCCAGCCGCAAAAGATATTCCTGCAGCTGTTTCACATCATTGCCTTCCGTGCCTTTCCTGAGCAGCCGGGAGCCCAGCGCATACTCCGTCTGCGGCGGTTTCACACTGCCGCCCTCGCCGTAATCAATGAACGGCAGGTAGTACCAGTGCGTCCACTTGCGATCCTTCACCCGCGTCTTGACACAGCCATAATTGAAGCCGCGCTCCTCCACGGCGTAGCCGCCGCCCACATAAACGCCCACATGCCCGTCCGAGCGCAGTGCGATGCCGGGAACCTCCGGCAGGCTGTCCATCGTGCCCCAGGCGCAGCCTTTGCCTTTGGCATAGCTGAACATGCTGTTGGCCGACTTATCCGGGCAGTTGTTGGCGCCGTACTTGCTCGAGAAGGTCTTGTCCGTGCCGATACTCTCGACTACGCCCTTGCCGCCGCCCGTCCAGCAGTACCCTTTGATCAGGCCGACGCAATCCGCGCAGACCTTCTTTTTCGCAATGTCGTCCCTGTACCGGCTGGTACGGCTGGAGCCGTAATGCGACGGATACTGCCTCGCCTTGCGAGAGCGCAGGTTTTCGGTGCATTTATACACAACCGTTCCGTACCAGTAAGGCTGGCCGAGCATGGAGAGGCAGAAGGCGACAAAGTGCTCGTTGGTGAACGGGGTGTTGATTCGATCAGACATATAGGTTCCTCCATTCTCTGGTCCCATGAAAAAAGGGCGGCGGTCGCCCGTCGCCCTGCGGTGAATACGGTTTGTATCAGTCCTGTTTGGGAGAGGTGTACGTCAACGCCTGCTTGCTGTCCGACAGACCCGCCGTGGTGGGATCGGCGATCACGCCCAGCATGCCCAGGATGGTGAGGATGCCCTCAGCCACCTGCATGACCGCGCTCTGCGTCACGGCGGGCGCGATCTCCAGCAGCTGCAGCAGATCATAGATGAAGACCACCACCAGAGAGATCAGGCCGGTCAGAAAGGTCTTGTTCTGAAAGCGGATTTTCCAGTTGATGTTCATACTTCGTTCCTCCTTGATGTATTGATTGCAGCGCGGGATTCCCGCGATTGCTCCACAGGTAGTCTTCCCCGCAGGCTCTTCTCTCGCAGCAAATGAAGGCTCCGAC
>CAJLRT010000276.1 GCA_905209135.1 uncultured Eubacteriales bacterium | reverse complement strand
GATATGCGCGTTGCAGATCAGATACATCCGTTTCATAGCCATTCTCCTCTCATTTGCATGCTCTGCTTATATTTTCAAGTATACTTTATACCTGTTTGGCTGTCAATCCTTTCCTCACAGCCGCCCTCAAAGCGGAAAACTGCCGCCCCGCGCCCGCAAGGGAGCGCGCCGGGGCGCTTTCCGCCTGCCGCAAAACAGGGAAATCCGCAGGAACAACCGGACCGGATGGCGCGAAAAGAGACCCGCTGTGCATATCATGAACCGGAGCGTGAAAACAGCGCGCCTGAGACGGCGCGCTGTTTCCCGAAAAGCCGCAGCAAAAAAAGAAGGGGCCGGTTCGGACCGGCCCCTTCTCTGCTCCGGCATGCGACGGGCATGCCGAAAAAGAGCGGATGGCGCAACAGACCCTATCAATAACGGAATAACCGTTACAAAATCCCGCACATTCCTGAAATCCCCCCCGGTTTCAGGAACAAGGGCCGCTGGCTTCTGCCGCGCCACCACACAAAGTACATCGCAAAAAACGGTTGCGTCGTCCCCCCAGACCACGTTCAAACCCGTTGCACGAAGCTTGCCGTTACAATGTACAACTGTATTGTATTACAGTGGAGGCCATATGTCAATTTTATTTTGAAAAAAACTTTAAAATGGATAAAAAATATCGAATTTTTGCCAATATTTGCAAGAAAATGGGACTGAAAGGAAATTCAGTCCCATTAAAATATCCAATATTTTGCTGAAATGGTTGGATTTTGCTTTACTTTTTAGGTACGCCTTCCCAGTCTTTGAGGAAGCGGGCGATGCCGGCCGTCGTCAGCGGGTGGTCGATCATCTGCAGGATAACTTTGTAGGGAATGGTGGCGATGTCCGCGCCGGCCTTGGCGCTCTCGATCGCATGGTTGACGGTGCGGATGGAGGCGGAGATGATTTCGCTCTCGATGCCGTGAATATCAAAAATTTCCGCGATCTCGCTGATCAGGGAGATGCCGTCCCACCCGGTGTCGTCCACTCTGCCGACAAAGGGCGAAACGTAGGTTGCGCCGGCCTTGGCGGCAAGCAGCGCCTGCGCCGCGTTGAAAATCAGCGTGACGTTGGTTTTAATTCCTTTGGAGGTGAGAATTTTGCAGGCTTTCAGGCCCTCGGCGCACATCGGCAGCTTGATGACGATGTTTTTATGGATTTTGACGAGCTCCATCGCCTCGGCGACCATGCCATCGGCTTCGAGAGAGATGACTTCCGCAGAAATCGGGCCGTCGACTATATCGGTGATCTCTTTCACGACTTCGACGAAGTCCCGGCCTTCTTTCGCGATCAGCGACGGATTGGTCGTCACCCCGCAGATCACGCCCAGGTCGTTGGCCTTGCGGATTTCATCGACGTTCGCGGTGTCAATGAAAATTTTCATTCGAACCCACTCCTTATCCTTTATTTTCGTATATTATTATACCGGTATTCCAAAGTTGTGTCAATCGCATTTGTGAAATTTAATCAGTTCCGCCGCGGCATGAGCGCGCTGACGTTTGTGAAAAAGTCGGAGCAGGCGATATATCGCCTGCTCCGACGTGGTGACCCGTACGAGAATCGAACTCGTGTTACCGCCGTGAAAGGGCGGTGTCTTAACCTCTTGACCAACGGGCCGACGCTTGGTAGCGGCAATTGGATTTGAACCAATGACCGTTCGGGTATGAACCGAATGCTCTAGCCAGCTGAGCTATGCCGCCATAACGCGTGTTATTTATTTTAATATAAAGCTTGCCGATTGTCAAGGCATAACGGAAGAAAAACCTGATAAAGTTGAAAAAATGCGGGCGTCTGTACAAAATAGACCGAAAAATCTTGCAAGACGGCGGAAAAAAAGGTATACTGGAAAGCGAATAAACAGAGAGGAGAGAGTGAAATTGGAATATTCCCATGAAGTGGAACAGATGTGCGTCGTCGCCAAGGGCTGCGATCACGGCCCCGCGCCCATTCCGGAAGAGGGAAACTGGGTAAAGGCGAAGGATGTGACGGATATTTCCGGCCTGTCGCACGGCATAGGCTGGTGCGCGCCGCAGCAGGGCGCATGCAAGCTGACGCTCAACGTGAAAAACGGCGTGATCGAGGAGGCGCTTGTGGAGACGCTGGGCTGCTCGGGCATGACGCATTCCGCCGCCATGGCCGCCGAGATCCTGCAGGGCAAGACGATTCTGGAAGCGCTCAATACCGACCTTGTGTGCGATGCGATCAACGTCGCCATGCGCGAGATATTCAAGCAGCTCGTATACGGGCGCACGCAGACCGCATTTTCGGAAAACGGACTGCCGGTCGGCGCGTCGCTGGAAGACCT
>CAJLRT010000275.1 GCA_905209135.1 uncultured Eubacteriales bacterium | reverse complement strand
GTTTGCAGATGCCGCCGGCTTTTCTGCCCGCCCCGGACGGCGTTGCGCAGCCGGCCCCAATTTCCCCGCGGCATAGAATTGTATATCCGGGTAGAAAATCAATGTAACAGGATTACGCAGGATAAAAGGAGAGATACAGATGAAAGAGAAAATAGAAGCGCTGCGCGCGCAGCTGCAGCAGCAGTTGCAGTCGGTTGGCAGCCTTCTGAGCGTCGAAGAACTCCGCGTCGCCTATCTCGGCAAAAAAGGGCGGATTACAGACCTCCTCAAGAGCCTCCGGGAGCTTTCCAGCGAGGAGAAGCGCGCCGTCGGGCAGGAGATCAACCTGCTGAAAGCCGAAGCCGCAGAGGCGATTGCTGCCAAACAAAAAGAGCTTGCGGAGCGGGAAGCGCTTGAGAAACTGCGCAATACGCCGCGCTATGATGTGACGGTCCCGTTCGGCGAGACGCTCGGCTCGCTGCATCCGGTCACCATCGTCCAGCGTGAAGTGGAGGAAATTTTCGCGAGTATGGGCTTTACGATTGAGGACTATTCCGAAGTTGTAGACGATTACCATAACTTTGAGGCGCTCAACATTCCCAAGCACCATCCTGCGCGGGATATGCAGGACACCTACTACCTGAGCAACGGGCAGCTTCTCAAAACGCACACGTCGGCGGCCCAGAACTCCATCATGCGCAAGTACGGCGCGCCGCTGCGCGCGATTTTCCCCAGTCGCTGCTTCCGCAATGAAACGACGGATGCGAGCCATGAAAACACCTTCTTCCAGATGGAAGGAATCATGATCGACGAAAACATTTCCATATCCAACCTCATCTATTTCATGAAGACTATGCTCTCCGAGGTCTTCAAAGCCGACGTAAAGGTGCGCCTGCGCCCCGGCTTTTTCCCGTTCGTGGAGCCCGGCTTTGAGCTGGACATCAACTGCCTGATCTGCGGCGGCGAGGGCTGCCCGACCTGCAAGCACTCCGGCTGGCTGGAGCTCTGCCCCTGCGGGATGATTCATCCGAACGTGCTGGAAGCCGGCGGAATCGATTCGGAGAAATATTCGGGCTTTGCGTTCGGCCTGGGCCTGACGCGGCTTGCCATGATGAAAAACGGCGTGAAGGATATCCGCGTATTCAATAGCGGCAACCTCAAGGCGCTGTCCCAGTTCACGGCGAGATAGGGAGGAAATACGATATGCTGATTTCAATGAATTGGATCCAGGACTTTGTCGATTTAAGCGGACTGGACATCGAGGCGCTGATTCAGCGCTTTACCCTTTCCACGGCTGAAGTGGAGGATATCTTTTACAAGGGCAGGGACGTGCGCGGCGTTGTCGCCGCGCGGATTGAGCAGGTGGAAAAGCATCCCGACTCCAAGAAGCTGCATCTGCTGCGCGTAAATACCGGCCAGGGGATTGTCGACTGCGTCTGCGGCGCGCCGAATGTCCGGGAGGGCATGCTGGTC
The DNA here is from genome assembly GCA_905209135.1 of uncultured Eubacteriales bacterium. Classification (GTDB taxonomy): domain Bacteria; phylum Bacillota; class Clostridia; order Oscillospirales; family UMGS1783; genus UMGS1783. The sequence continues at coordinate 907 of CAJLRT010000275.1, read as the reverse complement.
GCTTTTGCAAAGGCGGGCGGCTGTGTGCAGGGCATGGAGATCCGCGAGGCCACGGTGGCGGGCTACCCGTCGAGCGGCATGTGCTGCTCTGAGGCGGAGCTCGGTATCAGCGCGGACAATTCCGGCCTGCTTGAACTGGACGCGGACGCTGTTTTGGGAACCGATATCAAGGCTATCATCGACATGGACGATATTATCTTTGAGGTGGATAACAAGTCCCTTACCAACCGTCCCGACCTGTGGGGACATTACGGGATCGCGCGTGAATTTTCCGCCCTGACCGGCCGGCCGCTTAAACCGGTGCCCGGGTTTGATATTGAGACGATCTCATCCCTGCCGCCGGTGGATATTACGCTGGTCGATACGGAGCACGCCTTCCGCTACACCTCCGTGATTGTGGAAAACGTAACCCGGCGCGTTTCTCCTGTCAATATGCGCGTCCGCCTCTACTACTGCGGCATGCGCGCGATCAATTTCCTGGCCGACCTGACAAACTACCTCATGCTGGAACTTGGCCAGCCCATGCACGCGTTTGACTATCGCAGGGTCAACAAGGTAGAAGTGCAGCGTTTTGCCGAGCCTTTTGATTTCCAGACCCTGGACGGCGTGACCCGCCGTATTGACGACCAGACCCTGATGATCTGCAGCCACGGCAAGCCGGTCGGCGTCGCGGGCGTTATGGGCGGCCTGGATTCAGAGATCGTGGACGACACGACCTCGCTCCTGCTGGAATCCGCCAACTTTGACGGGGTGAGCATCCGCAAGAGCTCAACCCGCCTGGGCCTGCGCACCGACGCGAGCATGCGCTATGAGAAAGTGCTCGACCCGGAACTGACCATGACGGCCGCACAGCGCTATCTCAACCTGCTTCTGGCGATCGACCCGGGCGCGCGCATTGTCTCCCGTA
>CAJLRT010000274.1 GCA_905209135.1 uncultured Eubacteriales bacterium | reverse complement strand
GGCACGGGCACGGGCGCAGGCGCGGGCAAGGGCGCGGGGCGCGGGGCGCAGGCACGGGCGCGGGCACGGGTGCCCGCGCGGCGGCAGAACCGAATTGCGGCGGGTGCGTAGTCCCGGCATAAACGCTGGGGCAAGGCGGCCGCGGCGGGCGCGGCCCTTTTTGCGCGCATGTGCACAGCCGCATACGCGCGCAATATGCGAAAGATGCGGCGGTGCGCGCCAAAAAGCGCGCGGCAAAATTTGCCGTATAATCCCGCATACAGCCGGAGAAAATAGAACTGACACTCTATTTTTTGCCGAGGGAGGGGGCCGGACTGTGGACGAACTGGAGTACAGCAGGGATATAGAGGCGATCAACGCCATTCTGATTACGACCGCCGACCTAAGCCGTCCCTATGAGGTGATCGGCCCCATCTACTTCCAGACCACAAACCGCGGCTACTGGATCAATTCCCCTTTCCGCAAGCTCAACCGCCGCTATAAAAAGCACCCGTGGGCCGATCTGCTCCCGCCGGTCGAGCCCTCGCCGAAAAAGGGGTTTGACGAAATCGCGTGGCTCTCCAAATTCGACCTGCGGGGCGGGTTTGAAAACAGCGTTGGTTCCAAGTACTTTGACCGCGCCTTTTACATCGCGATGGCCGAACTCAAACGCCGCACGTTCCGCGCGGGCGGGCAGGCGCTGGTGGGCCTGCGCTGCCAGAACTGGCTGGACACCAACCAGTACGCGAGCTTTTATCTGCAGGTGTACGGTACCGCGGTGAAATTTACTTGACAAAACCGCAGGCGCGGGCGTATAATACTTTATAATAAAAGCGACGACCGGAGAAGTCCCTGCCCGGCAAACCGTCAGAGAGGGCCCGCATGTTGGTGCGAGCGGGCCGGTGTGCGCACAGGGAACACCGCTCCGCGAGCCGCGCGCCGGAAATGGCGCGCCGGGCGGCGGCCCGTTACCAGCAAATGAGTATGTTTTTCGGGTGGAACCGTAAGTCAAAGCCTTACCCCGTTTATGGGGCGGGGCTTTTTTTGTTATTCAAATTAAGGAGGCGTTTTTATGATACACATTACGTTAAAAGACGGCGCTGTGCGCGAGTATGCCGAGCCTGTCAGCGCGGGCGCGGTCGCGGCCGACATATCGCAGGGCCTTGCCCGGACCGCGCTTGCGGCCGAGATCGACGGGGCGGTGCGCGACCTGTCCGCCGTTATAGAAAAGGACTGCTGCCTGAAGTTTCTGACCTTTGACGACGAGGGCGGCCGCCTTGCATTCCGGCACACCGCGTCGCACGTGCTCGCCCAGGCGGTAAAGCGCCTCTATCCCGAGGCCAAGCTCGCCATCGGCCCCGCCATTGACGACGGGTTCTATTACGACTTTGACACGCCCGTCCCCTTTACTCCGGAAATGCTGGAGGCGCTGGAGAACGAGATGCGCAAAATCGTCAAGGAGAACCATGCGCTCCGTCGGTTCACCCTCTCCCGCGCCGAGGCGGTGCAGATGATGCAGGAGAAAGACGAGCCGTACAAAGTGGAGCTGATCGAAGCGCTGCCGGCCGACGCGGAGATCTCATTCTATGAACAGGGCGAGTTCACCGACCTGTGCGCCGGCCCGCACCTCGCCGCCACTGGCGCGATCAAGGCGATCAAGCTGCTCAACGCCACCGGCGCCTACTGGCACGGCGACAGCAAGAACAAGATGCTCCAGCGCATCTACGGCACCTGTTTCCCCAAAGCGTCCATGCTTGAGGAGCACCTGCACATGCTCGAGGAGGCCAAAAAGCGCGATCACCGCAAGCTCGGCCGCGAGCTGGACCTGTTCGACATCTACGAGGAGGGCCCGGGCTTCCCCTTCTTCCTGCCGAAAGGCATGCTCCTGTACAACCTGCTTGTCGATTACTGGCGCGAACAGCACATGGCGCGCGGATACCAGGAGATCAAAACGCCCATGATCCTCAACCAGGACCTGTGGCACCGGTCGGGGCACTGGGACCACTACAAGGACAATATGTATATCACGAAAATAGACGACGCCGACTACGCCATCAAGCCCATGAACTGCCCGGGCGGCATGCTCGTCTACAAGCGCAGGCTGCATTCGTACAAGGACCTGCCGCAGCGCATCGGCGAACTGGGCCTTGTGCACCGGCACGAGCTGTCCGGCACCCTGCACGGGCTGATGCGCGTGCGCTGCTTCACGCAGGACGACGCGCACATCTTCATGACCCCGGCCCAGATCCAGGACGAGCTGACCGGCGTGATCGACCTGATGGACTCCGTGTACGAAACTTTCGGCTTCCCCTATGAAGTTGAGCTGTCCACCCGCCCGGAAGATTAGATCGGAAGAGCGTCGTGTAGGGAAAGAGTGTAGATCTCGGTGG
>CAJLRT010000273.1 GCA_905209135.1 uncultured Eubacteriales bacterium | reverse complement strand
CTTCCTTGTGCGAGGGGAACGGCGTGTCCTTTTCGACTACATACCCGGCGGCCGTCTTGTGCTTGATGGAGCCGCCGATCCCGATCCGTTCGCAGTTTCCCTTTGCCAGAACAGCTTCGTTGGTCATATCGATCAGCTGATATTTCAGCGAAGAGCTGCCGGCATTGATTACCAGAATGTTCATTTTAAACCTCCAGTTGTTCTATTTCTTGCAATGTGTATTCTTAACGGTTATAATTATAATACTATTTTCACCTGAGAATCAACCGTTTCCCGAGATTTTATTGATAATTTAGACAAAAAATAGGTGGATGCATGTCAATTACAGCCATTATTGCGGAGTACAACCCGTTTCATAACGGACATTCCCATCATATCCGGCAGGCGAAAAGGTCTCTGGGCACAACATATACCATCGCGGTGCTCTCCGGGAGTTTTGTACAACGTGCCGAACCGGCGGTTCTGTCCAAGCGGGCGCGCACGGAGCAGGCGCTGCGCTGCGGCGTGGACGCAGTGCTGGAACTGCCCGCCTGCTGCGCGCTGGCAAGCGCCGAGGGATTTGCCGCGGGCGCGGTGTGTTGCCTCAACCGGCTCGGCGGGGTGGACTATCTGAGCTTCGGGAGCGAGGCTGGCGAACTCGCGCCGCTGTGCGAGGCGGCCGGGGCGCTGCTGCGTCCGGAGTTTGGGGATCTGCTGCGCGAGGAGCTGGCGGGCGGGAGTCCGTTTCCCGCGGCCAGGATGCGCGCCGCAATGCGCCTTGCGCCGGGGCTGGACCCGGCCGTCTGGACGCTGCCGAACAACGTGCTTGCAATCGAATACCTCAAAGCCCTGCGCGTAAGCGGGTCCAGGATAAAGCCGCACACCGTGGCCCGCCGCGGCGCGGGGCATGACGCCGCGGCGGCGGACGGCGATATCCAGAGCGCGTCCCGCTGCCGGGAGCTGATCCTGGCCGGGCGGGACTGCTCGCCCTACTTGCCGGGGCCGGCGGCGGACATACTGCGCCGCGAGACGGACGCGGGGCGCGCGCCCGTCTCTATCGCCGCCATGGAAAGGGCCGTGCTCGCGGCCCTGCGGCGGCTGCCGTCCGCGGCGTTCCGCGCGTATCCGGACGTGGGCGAGGGGCTGGAAAACCGGATTGCGCAGGCGCTGCGGAGCGAAAGCTCCCTGCAGGGGGTCTATGATGCGGTGAAGAGCAAGCGCTATACGCACGCGCGCATACGCCGCATACTGCTGCGCGCATATCTCGGACTGCCGGCGTCTGCCTGCGCGCCGGAGTACATCCGCCTGCTCGGCCTGCGGAAGGAGGCGGGCGGGCTTATGCGGCAGCTTCGGGAACGGTGCGCCGCGCCGCTGGTTGTCCGCCCCGCGCGGGACGCCGCCGCGCTGCCGGAGGCCGAACGGGAAAAGCTGCGCATTGAGACGGCGCTGACCGATATATGGAACTGTTTTACGCCGGTTATACAGCCGGCGGGGGAGGACTATACGAAATTTCCCGTCATAATCTGAACTTGTCCTCATATATTTTATCGTGAACTGCTGTTCGTGAGAGGATGTATGAGAGATGCGTTTTTACAAAACGGCCGGCGCGATCGGGCTGGCCGCCGTGTTTTCCCTGGCCATGCTCGTGTTTCTGGCGGCGAGTTTCTTCCCGGCGCAGGCACTGGCGCTGCTGCGGCCCGCAGGGGCGTGCGCCGCGGAGATGGCGCGGCCTGCCGCGGGGGCCAGGGTATGGGCCGCGGCCGTTTCGTCGGCGCTTTGCGCCGTGTCCGGCCTGGCTCTGCCCGCCGTATGCGGAGGCGGCGCGCTGCCGGTCTATAGAAAGCTGTCGCTGTTCGTCTTTTTTTCGCTGAGCGCCGCCGCGGGCTGGTTCGCCGCCCTCGGCTTTGCGCCCGCGCTGTCTGCCGGCGTATTTGCGCGCATGACCGTATGCCGGGAGCTGATGGTGGTCTATCTGAGCTTTGCCATGCTGTTTCTCGTGTTCTGGCGGATTTTGGGACAGATCGATCAGATCCGCAGGCGGGAGGCCTACCGGTTTTCGCTGGAACTGGAACAGGACGGAACATGAGCCCCGGCCAGGTGCGGGGAAAACAAAAAAAGGCGGCGGATAACAATCCGCCGCCTTGTCGTTTGCCGGCTTATTTGCCGTCCTCACAGCCGCAGGAGCAGCTTCCGCCGTCCTCCTCGCCGCAGCCGCAGTCACAGCCGCATTCGCAGTCGTCTTCGAGCTCTGCGTCGTCGCCGAAGTCGATCGTCTCGCCGCAGTGCGGGCACTCAAAAATGCCGTCCTGGAGGATTTCGTCGTCGAGCAGCACGTCCTCGCCGCAGTTGGGACACTCGGTCTGGGAGTGGTACCCGTCGCAGCCGCATTCGC
>CAJLRT010000272.1 GCA_905209135.1 uncultured Eubacteriales bacterium | reverse complement strand
CGGCGCAGCTCGTCTTTGCCGGGTACGTTATGGATCATATATTCAGTCAGCCTGGATACCTCCTCTACCGAGAGCAGCTTCGACATCCCCGCCACATCCGGCTCCTTGCCGCTTTCGATCCATTCTGCCATGACCCGGAATATGTTCCGGTTAAAATCCGTCACAAAATCATCGGGCCCGACGGCCGGGTTCAGCTTGCGGTAGTAGTCCGGATGCTTCATCAGAATTGCGAGCAGTCCCTCTTCCGCCTTCGCCGCTTTCAGGTGCTGGCGCTTGGCCGGATTCAGCCGGTCTTTCGCGCCCGCCGATCTGTCCCGTTCGGCCCGGAATTCCTGCTTTTTCTGCTGTTTTCTCCTCTGTTCCATTATACTCTGAATTTCAGCTTTTATAACATCCGCAGTCACTTCCGTCTGCTGCGCAAGCCTGGAAACGTATATTTCACGCTCCATGGGGCTGGGAAGCGATGCGAGGATCTGCACAGCCTCCTTTAAATAGGCGGCCTTATCCTCCACGATCTCCAGATCGTACTTTGCGCGCGCCTTGTCCAGTCTGTATGTCGTGTGGCTCCCCGAACCGTCCAGCAGCCGGCGGAAACGTTCCGGTCCGTGCTTGTTTATGTACTCGTCGGGGTCCTTGCTGTCCGGCATGGAGAGCACGCGCACGGTGAGTCCTGTCTGCGTGAGCAGGCGTATGGCCTTGTCGGCCGCGGTCCGGCCCGCGCCGTCCGAGTCATACGCGATAATCACCTCTTTGGCATAGCGCGCCATGATACGCGACTGTTCTTCTGTAATCGCGGTGCCCAGCGTCGCCACCGCCTCAGGGAACCCCGCCTGATGCAGGGAGATGACGTCCATATACCCCTCGCACAGAATCAGCCGGCCGCCGCCTGTGTTCTTGGCAAAGTTCAGGGCGAACAGGTTCATGCTCTTTTTAAACGCGGCCGTGTCGGGCGAGTTGAGATATTTGGGCTGTTCATCCGCAAGCACGCGTCCGCCGAACCCGATGACGTTGCCGCGCGTATCAATGATGGGGAACATCACCCGGCCCCGAAACCGGTCGTAATAGCCGCCGGATTTGCCGCGCAGCGCAAGGCCCGCGGCCTCTATCTGCTGGCCGGTATAACCCAGCCCCTGCAGGTGCTTGAGGCAGTCGTCCCAGCCGTCCGGCGCATAGCCCAGGCCGAACCGTGTAATGGTGGACTGGGACAGCCTGCGCTTTGCGAAATAGGCGCGCGCCGGCTCCCCCGGCCCGCCCGTGAGGTTGCTGTGGAAATGGCGCGCGGCGTCCCGGTTGATCTTCAGAACCAGCTCCCGCCGCCTGCGGTATTCGCCGTCGCCCCGCTCCTGGGGCATGTCCAGCCCGGCCTTGTCCGCCAGCAGGCGCAGCGCGTCCATGTAGCCGAGGTTCTCGATCTGGCGGATAAAGGTAATCAGATCGCCGCCCTTGCCGCAGCCGAAGCAGTAAAAATGCTGGTCGTCGGTAAACACGGTGAAAGAGGGCGTTTTTTCGGAATGGAACGGGCACAGCCCGACAAAACGGCTGCCGCTGCCCTTGCGCAGGGTCACATATTCGCTGATTACGTCCTCTATGCGCAGCCGGCTTTTGAGCTGGTCGAGAAACATGTCGAAATCCATAAAACGCCTCCTTTCCCTTTGTATATGCAGCCGCAGGTCAATGCGACCAGAAATCCGGAATAAACAGCTCTTTGTAGACGCTGACGGCATAGTTGTCCGTCATGCCGGAGACATAATCGGCCACGGCGCGGGGTACGCTCTCGCGGTCGGCGATGAGTCTGAACTCGTCCGGCAGCGTCTCCGGATATTTCACATAGTGCAGATACAGCGTCTCCACCAGATGCACGGCCTTATGCTCTTCCGCCTTGGCCGCGGAGTTGGTGTATACCTGGTCGAACATGAACTGCCGCAGCGCATACGTCGCTTCGCGGACGATGGGGTCCATATCGACCATACCGCCGCCGCTCGCCTCAATCACGGCGCTGACCATGGTGTTGATACGGATCCGGCTGTTGGAACCCAGCACGGCCCGGATATCAAACGGCAGGTCGTCGTTTGTGAGGATGCCGCCGCGGATGGCGTCGTCCACGTCGTGGTTGACATAGGCGATCTTGTCCGCAATGCGCACAATCTGCCCCTCCAGCGTCCGCGCATTGAAGCTGCCGGAGTGGCAGAGCATGGCGTCGAGCACCTCGTTTGTCAGGTTGAGTCCCCTGCCCGTCTTTTCCAGCGCCGTCGCAATCCGCACGCTCTGTTCGTTGTGGGAATACCCCAGCGGGCAGACGCTGCGCAGCGCCCTCTCTCCAGCGTGCCCGAACGGGGTGTAGATCGGAAGAGCGTCGTGTAGGGAAAGAGTGTAGAT
>CAJLRT010000271.1 GCA_905209135.1 uncultured Eubacteriales bacterium | reverse complement strand
TCAAAATCCAGCAGGTTGTCCTCATTTTTGCTGAAGACGAGCAGCCCCTGCTCCGAATACTGCATTTCCAGCAGCCGGTGGATCGTCTTCGCCTCGTAGCCGGTCAGCTCCGTAATCCGCTTGGCCGCCCGGCCGGTCGGCGCGACAAGGGCGAAGTTCAGTCCCATTTTCTCATACAGCGCGATAATGCCACCCACCGCCGTCGTCTTGCCGGTGCCCGGCCCTCCGGTCAGCACCATGGTACCGGCGGCGGCATAGCGGATCGCATCCGCCTGCCGCTGTTCAAACGTCAGGCCGATTTCCTGTTCAATCTGCCGGATCACGCTCTGCTTGAGCGGCTTTGTCTCGGCGGCCCGCACCATGGTCTGCAGCCTGCGCGCGCAGCGGGACTCGGCGTGGAAATACTCGGCCAGGTACACCGCGTCCTTATTCCCGACCGGAAGCGACACGAGCTGCTCCTCCTCTATGAGGGACTCCAAAGCCCTGTCAATATCCTCTGCCTGACATCTGAGCAGGCGCGCCGTCGTCTCCACAAGCTGCTCCCGGGGCAGAAACGTATGTCCGTTAAAGGCGTTCTGGTGCAGCACATACTTCAGCGCCGCGCCCAGCCGGAACGGGCTGAACTCGTCGTACCCCATATGCATGGCGATCGCATCCGCCTTCTCAAAACCGATCCCGTCAATCTGCTCGGCAAGCAGATACGGGTTCTGCCGCAGCATGTCCACGCTCTGCCGGCCCCAGCGTTTCCACACTTTCACAGCAAAATACGGCGCAATGCCGTACTGCTGCAAAAAGACGAGCAGGCTCCGCATGCCGAACTGGTTCTGAAACGCTTCCGATATCGCCCTTGCCCTGGCCGGAGAAATCCCCTTGATCCGGGTAAGCCGCGACGGCTCCTGCGCAATGACTTCCAGGGCCCTGTCCCCGTACAAATCGACGATCCGCCCGGCCGTGACCGCGCCTATGCCGCGGATGACGCCGCTCGACAGGTATTTGAGGATCGCGTCCGTCGTCGTCGGCAGGTTCTTTTCAAACGCGTCCACGCGGAACTGCTTTCCATACGTCTTGTGCACCGTCCATTGGCCGCTTACCAGTATACTTTCCCCTTCGAACAGGAACGGCAGCGTTCCCACCATGGTGACGGGCTGGCCATCCACATCGGCGATAAAGATGGCGTACCCCGTCTCGTCATTCTTGTATACGATAGACTCTACCATGCCTTCAAGCGAGATTTTCTCCTGTTCCATTTTCTACCTCTTGCCTGCACCGGGTTCCGTCCTCCAGGCAAACGAAATCCAGTCCGTCTGTAATATACTCCAGCTCCTGCCGGTTCCTGTCTGTCAGCCCGTCGTCCACGATGACAATTTCAGGCCGGCCCTGGCCTGTGCGGATCCGGCTCATAAATTCGATCAGGCCCCTAGCCAGGCCCGCGCAGAACATGCCGCCGCCCTGCACATGCACCTCAACCTTCGCACGCACAACCGTTTCCCTGTCTCCAAAAACAAACCATTCGGAAATCAGCATAATCACATAAAGAAATCCGATCGCGCAGAAAACTGAAAAAATAATAAACAGTGCAGTTTCCATATTAATCACCCCTTTTATCTTATGCAATCGGGGCGATTTGGTTATTTCCTCACACCGCTCTACCTGAAAATTTCTGCCGCCGCGGCCATGTTTTTTATAATCGGCACACCAAACGGGCAGCGTGTCTCGCAGCTTCCGCAGCCGATGCAGTCCCCGCCGCCGTGTGCAAGGGCGGCATAGTGCAAACGGATCGAGGGCGGCACATCCGCCTCATCCAGCCGGACAATGTCGAGGTATTTGTTCACCGCCGCAATGTCGATCCCCGCAGGACAGGGCTGGCAGTGGCCGCAATAGACGCAATGCCCCCAAAAATCGTTGCGCAGGGTGTTCATGACATGCGTATAGTCGCGCTCACGCTCATCCGCCTGCAAATACCGAGCGGCCTCCCTCACCTCCCTCGCGTTTTTGCACCCGATCATCACGCTGGCCACGGCCGGGCGCGTCAGGACGTAGTGCATGCACTGCACCGCCGTGAGCGGCTGGTCAAAGGGCGTGTGTTCGGCGGAAACCAGCTTGCCGCCGCCTAGCGTCTTCATGGAGGTGATGCCAACGCCCATCTTCTCGCATAGCGTGTACAGCGCGGCGCGCGCCGGGTCAAAACCGTGAAACGCGCTTTTGTCCAGGCCCTGACTCAGCTCATCGAGCGTGTTCGCCTCTGCGGGATACAGGTCGAACGCCAGATTGATGCTGAACATCATCATCTCCGGCAGCCCGGTTTGGATCACACGGGCAGCGGTCGCCGGATTGTGCGAACTGAACCCGATATGCCGGATGTCGCCCTGCTGCTTCAGGCGC
>CAJLRT010000270.1 GCA_905209135.1 uncultured Eubacteriales bacterium | reverse complement strand
TCATCGCGCTGTCCATGCGCAAGGCGCGGCCCAAACAGCTCATGGCCGCGGACGGGCGGTGAGCCGGCCTGCGCGGCAGGCCGGATACAGCGCCGGCTGCGCGGCAATCAAAGGAGGAGGCGTGCGGAATAAATAAAACATGCATATGGGACTGTAGTGCAAAACATATGAGGAATGGACTGATATTAATGGACTAAATAACAAATAATTTATTGAGTATTGACAAATTTGCCCACCTGCAATATAATGGTATTGGAAAATCCATTTTGAGCGTATGGAAACAGGGGTTCACGACGTAAAAAGGAGGGTCATAATGAGTAAACGTGTACGCAGTTTCTTTGCGGTATTGTCGCTGTTTGTACTCTGCGCCGCACTGGCGATTGCGGCTTCGGCAACGGGGCTGTCTTCGCACCGCAACTCGTGTACGAGCACAAGAGCATCCGCATATATAGAAAGCAAGAACTGCCATCCGGGCTATGTGGTGACGACGGGCAGGGTGGAGGGTAGATATATGCCTATTACCAATCCGTCTGCCTCCCCAGGATATGTGTATCAGAGCGGCACCGGCGCCGCCACCTGCAGTCCGGGCGTGAGCGTTCCCAGCAGCAATTATACTATGACCCGTGCGCGGCACACCTGCCACGGGTCGTGTACGTATTGTAATGTGGGTACATATACGAACAGTTCCTAGCATTGATGCATCCCCATAAGTCCGACAGTTAAGAATGAATCCCGAACCCCTGTTTCCTTTTCCCCCCAAGAGAAAGCGAGGACGGCATTATGGTTAGAATTATCTGGAAAGACATGAAAAGCATGTTAAGGCGGCCGCTGGTTTTCCTGCTGTTGTTTGTGGGACTGGTGGTGGGCGGATTTTCCCTGCTTGTATATTATGTGTCCAGCTCGCAGGAGCTCAAGGTGAGTCGACAGGCGGCTGGTGTAGATAATGTGGTGGAGGCAGCAGCACAAACTGGAGATGTTTTTGAAATACAAAGATTCATGGAATTCTTTGAGTCAGGAAATTTTCCAGAGGTTGAGTTTGCCTCCGCTATTTCCTATGAATATGAAGATTACGATGTGGTGGGGCTATACTGGCATCAGGAGGGTGAGGTCGCCGCGTCCTACAAGGGCTCTTTTCTGGATGCGTCCATGATGGGGCTGAACAAAGCGGTGGCGTCCGCGGATATATTTGGAGACCGCGAGGCGGAGCTCGGCGAGCGGATCAAAATCAAGGGGCAGCCCTATGAGATCGTGGGTCTGGTATCGGCGTACGGCGGATATATGCCGGAGCTCTACGACGCGCGCAGGCTGAAGATGGGGACGGAAGACGTGGCCGGCGTGGAGCTGGACCGGACATGGCAGGCCGAGCTGAAGGACCGGCCCGACAGGGTCGTCATCATTCCGCTGGACACTTTTGAGCAGAGAGGGTTGACCAGCAGCTATTACCACATAACTTTCAAAGAGGAGCTGACAGCCGCCCAGCGCAGGGAGCTGGAGACGCGCATGGTGGGAAGTGTGGGGGTGTCGGGGTGTACCGATATGACCCAGTTTATTCAGATCAACCGGATTAACCACCTGAGCAAAGTGCTGGTATATTTTGCGGCGATCGCCGCGGGGATTATCAATATCGTCTCGCTGTTCGCCTTTTTCTTAAAAGAGAACCGCAGGCAGTACGTTGCCTACCGGGTGATGGGCGCGACAGGGGGGCAGATAGCGGCCATCGTGATCACAGAGCTTGCGCTGTATACCCTGGCGGCGTTCAGTATCGGCTGTGCGGGCGCGGTGCCGTTTATAGAGTATTCGGGTTTCGTGGGAGTGCACATGCCCTACGGATTTTTTGATTTTCTGTTTCTCTACCTTGCGCTGCTGGGCGTGGAAGTGCTGATCTGCCTGGGGCAGATACGGATCCTCACGGGGCAGACGATGACGCGGCTGCGCGGCGGAGCGGAGGAGCGGGACCGGCCGGAGCGAAAAACCGGAGAGGACCGCGTGGGTGGGATGAAGTTTGCATACCTGCTCACATTCCGGTATAACCGTAAGAATATAGTGCGAACGGTGTCGATTGCCTTTCTAACGCTGGTGACGGCGTTTTCCCTGGCCTATGCGATGACCTATGTGTTCGTGTCGGGCCGGTATACGCGGTATGGTGCAAAGGCATTTCCCGACGACGTACTGGAGCTGATGTATCACAACAATGAATTTTATTTTCAGCAGACAGACTGGGTACAGCAGAGCGGCAAGAGCTATTTGTCCGCGCCCGGGCTGCGCGAACTGGAGGAGAGGATGCAGGAGCTGGAGGGTGTAAAAGGGCTTGGCCGGGCCACCACGTTCCATACCTTTTTTTACGGGGAGCGGATGTATTTCGCCAATGAGGTGAACAGAGCGTTTGCGGAGAAT
>CAJLRT010000269.1 GCA_905209135.1 uncultured Eubacteriales bacterium | reverse complement strand
GATGTCGAACTCGGCCTCTTTGAACGGCGGCGCGACTTTGTTTTTGACGACTTTCACGCGGGTCCGGTTGCCGACGCCCGCGCCCGCCACCTTGATCTGCTCAATGCGGCGCACGTCCAGCCGGACGGAGGCGTAGAACTTGAGCGCGCGGCCGCCCGTCGTCACTTCGGGGTTGCCGAACATAACGCCGACCTTTTCACGGAGCTGGTTTATGAAGATGGCGATGCAGTGGGTCTTGGATATGGCCCCGGCGAGCTTCCGCAGCGCCTGGGACATGAGCCTGGCGTGCAGTCCGACGTGCGAGTCGCCCATTTCGCCTTCGATTTCCGCGCGGGGCACGAGCGCCGCGACCGAGTCGACGACGATAATGTCAACCGCGCCGCTGCGCACGAGCGCGTCGGCGATTTCCAGCGCCTGTTCGCCCGTGTCCGGCTGGGATACGAGCAGGTCGTCCACCTGCACGCCGAGGTTTTTTGCGTAAACGGGGTCGAGGGCGTGCTCGGCGTCTATAAACGCGGCGGTGCCGCCCGTTTTCTGGCATTCGGCGATGGCGTGCAGCGCGACTGTCGTTTTACCCGAGGACTCCGGGCCGTAGATCTCAACAATCCTGCCGCGCGGGAACCCGCCCACGCCGAGGGCGAGGTCGAGCGACAGCGAGCCGGAGGAAACGTGCTCCATAGGCCTGTCCGAATCGGCGCCCAGACGCATGATCGCGCCCTTGCCGAACTGTTTTTCTATCTGGGAAAGAGCTGTTTCCAATGCCTTTGCTTTATCATCCATGTATTGACGTCCTCTCTGATTTATTCCGTTCGCAGCGTAAGCGGGAGATTCCCGCCTTTCTTAATATATCATTATACCCGCATTCGACAAAAATTGCAACACGCGGGGCGGAAAGTTGTGTAATTACCGGATAGGCAGTACGCGGCGCGCGGCGGCGCTATCCGTCCGCCTGCTCTGGGAGCGGAAAGGGGACGATCTCCCCGCCGCGCAGAACGCGGTATCGGTTTCTGACGAGCCGGAGCATGGGTATGTCGCTGTCCGAGTCGGAATAGCCGACGCTCGATTCATAGTCGATCTGCAGTCCGTTCTGCTCCAGAAACGCGCGTATGCGCCGCACTTTTTCCGCGCCGCGGCAGTTGGGGCCGAGCACCCGGCCGGTATAGCCGCGCCCGTCCCGCTCCGTCTCGGTTCCGAGCAGCGCGTCGGCAAACCCGCGCTCCACAAACGGGCGCATGTAGCAGGCGGCCGACGCGGTCACGAGCAGAATATAGAAACCCTCCCGGCGGGCGGCGCGCAGCCGCTCCATGGGCTGGGGGAGCGAGCGGGCGAGTATGTACCGGTCGAAGAAATCCGCAAAATCCCCCTCGCTGAAGCGGCGCAGCGGCGCGTAGAATATGCGTTTGACCCGTTCAACAGGCAGAATCCGCAGCGCATAGAGCAGGCCGGCAAAGGGAATGACGGGCAGCCACAGCCAGTAGACCGGCCATTTTTTCGCGCCGTAAAAATACAGGGCGAACAGGCTGTCGCCCCGGATGAGGGTTTTGTCAATATCGAACAGCGCAAATTTCCGTTCCATTTGCAGCCTCCCTCGGTGTTTTTTTTATCATATCATGAGCCTGCGCCGGTTTCAACGTCTAATTGTGAATTCGGGCGCAAAAAAAGCGGGGGGAACCCGTTTCCCCCCGCAAAGCGTCAGGACGCCGCCGGTATTTCCTTTTTTTTCGCCCGCCGCTGCTTGATTTCCAGCGCAATCCAGGTGGCTACGGGCACGCCGAACATAAACAGGCCGTTTAAAAACGGGTAGAAAATCGTATAGCGGAACATCTCGTCGGTGTCGGTGAAGAAGATATAGGACGCGAACAGGACGATCAGCGAAATCGGTACGATCAGCACGCGCTTGTCCTTGATTTTGAACAGCATGTTGAATCCGTCCCGCAGGAACATGATGCAGGCGCTCATCTTGATCAGGTTGATCAGGATAAAGTGGACGGCGAGCAGGACCTCGATGCGCTGGAAAAACGGCGCGATGTTGAGAACAGACAGCGCCATATAGGAGGGATAGTACAGCTCCTTGATCGCAAACTCGCCCAGTACGCCGATGTTGATTGCGTATCTCGCGGTGATGATGACGACGGAGATGGCAAGGGAAATAAACAGGGATTTTGCGAATTTTTTGCCGCTTTTCATGCGCTTGAAAAAGGAGAACATAAGAAGAATATTGCAGAAGGGCGATATGAACAGCGCGTAAGCGCCGGTCAGCACCGGCTTCGGCCCGTTTTCCATAATGGGCAGAAGCTGCGAGGGAGTCAGCCGCATAAAATAGACGGAGAAACTCAGCAGAATGGTTATGACGATCAGCGGCCCGACCAGGTTGATGAACCGTCCGAACGCGTGC
>CAJLRT010000268.1 GCA_905209135.1 uncultured Eubacteriales bacterium | reverse complement strand
TGCCGTATCTGCTTCCGTGAGCTTGCGTATAAGGGCGAGATCCCCGGCGTCCGCAAAGCCAGCTGGTAAAATTCTGCCGTTTGGCATTGTGAGCTGTGCTTGCTGTATACCAGATACAGCTGCGCACAGCGCCCTTCGCCAACCAACAGAATTTCGCCCGGGGCGGGATAACGGCTGCGCGGTGCACATCGCCTGACGAAAAATTTCCGCCCAGCGCTGAACCCTCGCGTTCAGCCCCAACTTCCGTAAGTTCGCCCCGCGCAGCCGCAGCTGGATCTGTGGCTGCCGGTGCGCACTGAAATACGGTGCCGGTCCTTATGATCTGAGTTCCGGTGCCGCGCCCCGCCCATGCCTGTGCGTTTGACCCGGCGCGCATGCATGGCTCACCGCTTTTGTGCCGCCCGGCATCGCGGCCGTGCCGCCGCCTCCGGCGGCGACATGAAAATGGACCGCGCGTCATGAAAGCAAGCTTTTGCCCTTCGCTGAAAGGGCAGGGATGACGAAAGGCCGCAGGGAATCAAGCATTCATGCGGAACCTCGCCGCCCAAACCGTATCATCGGTAACTTCTAACTAAGGAGGAAACACAAATGCAGATCACCGATCCCATCGCCGATATGCTGACCCGCATCCGCAACGCTGGCAGCGCTCGGCACGAAACCGTGGACGTCCCGAATTCCAAGATGAAGAAGGCCATCGCCGAAATTCTTCTTGAGGAAGGCTACATCAAGAGCTTCCAGCTCATTGATGACGGCACCCAGGGCGTCATCCGCATCACCCTGAAGTATCTCCCCGGCAAAGAGAAGGCCATCCAGGGTCTCCGCAGAGTCTCCAAGCCCGGCCTGCGTGTCTACGCCGGCGCTGACGAGCTGCCGCAGGTCCTGCGCGGCCTCGGCATCGCGATCATTTCCACCTCGAAGGGCATCATGACCGACAAGAAAGCGCGTGCGCAGCACGTCGGCGGCGAAGTCCTCGCGTTCGTGTGGTAAGGGAGGTACAGAACAATGTCTAGAATTGGTAGAGCTCCCATTGAGATCCCCGCAGGCGTCGAAGTCACCTGCAATGGCAACGTTGTCACCGTCAAGGGCCCGAAGGGCACCCTGTCGCACAACGTGCACCCGGACATGACCGTCACGGTCGAAGGCAACACCATCCACGTCACCCGCCCGAGCGATGACAAATTGCACCGCTCCCTGCACGGCCTGACCCGCACGCTGATCCACAACATGGTCATCGGCGTGACCGAGGGCTTCAGCAAGACGCTCGAGATCAACGGCGTCGGCTACAGAGCCGTGAAGGAAGGTCAGAACCTGGTCATGCACCTGGGCTTCTCGCACACGGTCACCGTGTCCGAGAACGCGGACATCCAGATCGATGTCCCGAACCCGAACCAGGTCATTATCAAGGGTATCGACAAGGAAAAGGTCGGCCAGTTTGCAGCAGAAGTGCGCGCGAAGCGTCCGCCCGAGCCGTACAAGGGCAAGGGCATCAAGTACGATTACGAGCATATCCGCCGCAAAGAAGGCAAGACCGGCGCGAAGTAATTGGAGGTGTGCCTGAATGATTAAGAGACCGAATACGAAAGCGCAGCGCGTTCGCCGTCACCAGAGAGTGCGCGGCAAGATCTCCGGCACGGCCGAGAGACCGCGTCTGAGCGTGTTCCGCAGCGAAAACAACATTTATGCCCAGATCATCGACGATGTCGCCGGTAAGACGCTCTGCAGCGCCTCCACCGTGGAAAAGGGCTTTGAAGGCAATGGCGGCAACTGCGAAGCGGCAGCCAAGATCGGCAAGCTCATCGGTGAGCGCGCCGTGGCGGCCGGCATCACCGAGGTCGTGTTCGACCGCGGCGGCAACGTGTACCATGGCCGCGTCAAGGCTCTGGCAGAAGGCGCCCGCGAGGGCGGCCTGAAGTTCTAACGGGAGGAGGAAACGAAATGGCATATAACAATGACAGACGGGACAACCGCCGCAACCGCAGCGATGAGCCCCAGGAATTCAGCGAAAAAGTCGTTGCCCTCAACCGCGTTTCCAAGACCGTTAAGGGCGGCCGCGTCGCAAAGTTCTCCGCACTGGTCGTCGTCGGCGACGGCAAGGGCCGCGTGGGCTTCGGCCTCGGCAAAGCTGCCGAAGTTTCCGAAGCGATCCGCAAGGGCCTGGAGGACGCAAAGAAGAACCTGACCACCGTGACCCTGCAGGGCACGACGATCCCGCACGAGGTCATCGGCGAGTTCGGCGCCGGCCGCGTGCTGCTCAAGCCCGCCGCACCCGGCACCGGCGTGATCGCCGGCGGCGCCGTGCGTGCCGTGGTCGAGGCTGCCGGCATCAAGGACATCCGTACCAAGTGCCTGCGCTCGAACAACCCGGCGAACGTTGTCGCCGCGACGATGGAAGGTCTGAAGT
>CAJLRT010000267.1 GCA_905209135.1 uncultured Eubacteriales bacterium | reverse complement strand
GCCTCCGCGATGGCCTGCGCTTCCGCCGCGCTCGCTATGCCCGCCACCGCTTTTTCACTGACCGGCTGATATGCCGGGGCCTCTGATGCGTCGGTATCCGCCGCCTCCGTTTCCGGCGCGCTTTCCGCTTCCGGCTGCATGGACGCAGTTTCCGTTTCCGCCTCGGTTACGGACGGCTGTTCCGCCTGCGCGGGGTCCGCGCCGCTCTCCGCCGCGGCGGCCGGTTCTTCCTGCGCCGCCTGCGCTATGCCGTCCGGCTCCGCCTCGACGGGGACTTGCCCGGCGGCCGGCCGCGCCGCCGGCTTTTGCAGCCGTGCCTCCGCTGTCTCGTCCTGTTCGGGCAGCACGATCCGGTCCGTTGTCGGATACATTGTCACGGATACGCCGCCCTCGCTGTATCGTATCGGCGTCGCCTCGCCCACCGAGACCGGCAGCAGCAGTTCCCCTGCGGCGCTTGCCGATCTGTACGCCGCGCCGGAGCCTGCGGCCTCCAGCTCCGTACTGTAATCCACCTTTTCGCCCTGTTCATTTTCATACCATATATCTTCGCTGAAGATGTACAGGGTGTTCGTCCCGTCGCCGTTGCGGAACACCGCCGTGTTCGGCTCCTGCTCTTCCTCCCGCAGGCGTTCCACATGCCCGGCCTCCACCGTCTGCTCCGCGCTCATTGCCTCCGGTATGTCCGCAAGCACAAGCCCCAGTTCCGTTGTTTCCTCCACAGGCGCAGGCTCAACCGCCGCCGCCTGCTGTACGTCCGCCGCGCCCGCGGACGCCTGCAGCAGCATCACGAGCACTACCAGAAAACCGATACATTTTTTCTTCATTGATTTCCACGTTCCCTTCCCTGATGTCTGTTTTACGCACGGTTCGCCACTATGGCCTTATGTGTTCTATAATAACAAAATGCAGAGCCCTTTTCAATAGACTTTTTTACCGTATTTTTACTTTTTTTGTTCTGAAATTTGTTTGTTATGCATATTATTGCGAGCGATCATGAAAACAAAAAAACGCCCGGCCAAAAGGCCGGGCGCATATAGAAAACACTGTGCGATACCAGTTACTCCCGCCCGCTCCAGCAGTAGGTGCAGAGCTTGCAGGGCGGCAGTGTGACGGCGTCGGTCAAATCTTTGAGCTTGAGGAACTTGAGCGAGGAAAACTGCATTTTCTCGCGCATGCAGTTCACCAGACCCTGGTACTTCTCGCCCGTATCGTCGGCGTACTGATACGCCAGCTCATCGTCGCAGCGGCCCTCGATTTCCTGGATAATCCGCCGCGTAATCAGCTCCATGGGCGAAGTGGAGCGTGAAAAGTTGATATACTTGCAACTGAACATGATCGGCGGGCAGGCGGGCCGTACGTGCACCTGCTCCGCGCCGTTGCGGTAGAGAAAATCCGCAGTCTCTTTCAGCTGCGTGCCGCGCACGATTGAATCGTCGATAAACAGCAGTCTGCGTCCGCGCACCAGCTCGTCCACAGGGATGAGCTTCATGCGCGCAATCAGGTTCCGCTGGCCCTGGTCCCGCGGCGTAAAACTGCGCGGCCAGGTGGGCGTGTACTTGATCAGCGGCCGGGTGAAGGGCACGCCGGAACGCTGCGCATACCCGATTGCATGCGCAATGCCCGAATCCGGCACGCCGGCGACGGAATCGATCGGCATATCCCCGTCCTGTTCCGCAAGATGCGCGCCGCAGCGGTAACGCATGTTCTCCACGTTCACCCCCTCGTAGCTTGAGGAGGGGTACCCGTAATATGTCCACAGGAAAGAGCAGATGCGCATCTCGTCCCCCGGGGGCGAGAGCTGTTCCACCCCGTCGGGCGTGAAGCGGACGATTTCGCCCGGCCCGAGCTCTGAAAGCTGGCTGTAGCCCAGGTTTAAAAATGCAAACGATTCGGAGCTGACGCACACCGCGTCTTTTTTCCCGCCCAGCACAAGCGGCGTACGGCCCAGCTTGTCCCGCGCCGCGATCACGCCGTCCTTGGTGAGGATGAGCATGGACATAGACCCGTCGATCAGCTCAAATACGCGGCGGATTCCCTCCACAAACGAGCCGCAGCCGTCGATGATGGTTGCGACAAGCTCAGTAGAGTTGACCTGGCCGCGGCTGCCCTCCAGGAAGTGCCGGCCGCCCTTTTGGAAAGCCAGGGCGAGGATCTCGTCTATATTGTTGATTTTTCCGACACAGGTAATCGCATAGTCTCCCAGATGGGATTTTACGACAAGCGGCTGCGAATCGGTATCGCTGATACAGCCGACGCCGCTGTTCCCCGTCATCTCCGCGACGTCGTTTTCAAACTTGGTCCGAAACGGCGAATTCTGTATATTGTGTATTACCCGGGTAAAACCAATGTCCCCCAGCACAGATCGGAAGAGCGTCGTGTAGGGAAAGAGTGTAGATCTCGGTG
>CAJLRT010000266.1 GCA_905209135.1 uncultured Eubacteriales bacterium | reverse complement strand
ATCTCTCCGCTGATGGACACGATCTCCATGGATATGGTTGCGCGCGGGCAGCTCTCCAGCTACGGCAACATCCGGATCATGACCACGCTCGGCTATATCCTGTCCGTAGCCCTGACGGGAACGCTGTCCGGCATCAATCCGTCGTTCATGTTCATCATCGTCATCGGCGTAGGCGTGTTCTGCATCCTGTTCCTGTTCCAGGTGGAAAAGACGGAGAGCAAGCGCGTCAAGGGCATGAAGTTCAACTCGGCCAAGTTCTTTATGCAGAAAATCGTGATGGTGCCGCTGCTCACCTATCTCGTGCTGGAGTTCGTCTATTCGTCGTTCGATATCGTGTTCCCGGTCTATATCTCCATCAACCTCGGCGCGGGCGACGGGATTTACGGCTACTCCATGGCGCTGCGCGTTCTGGGCGAATTTCTGGTGCTGCCTTTTATCAACAAGATCACAAAGCGCATTTCGTTTAAAACCGCGATTATCCTGTTTATCATGCTGTCCGTGCTCCGCTTTGCGATCACGGGGCTGACCACCAATATCATGGCGCTTCTGTTCGTGTCTATCCTTTCCGGCATAGGCAATATCGGCTCGTTCACCTGGTTGATGATGTACATCAACGAGCTCGCGCCGCCCGAGGGCAAGGCGACGGTACAGTCCACCATGTGGATGATGTTCTCCATCGCGCAGGTCGGCGGCAACCTGATTACCGGCCTCGTCATGCCGGACAGCAGCGTCGGCGTGGGGCGCTGGTACTTCTTCGCCTGCGCGGGCGTCATGGCGCTCAGCGCGGTCGTTTACAGCTTGTACAAGACGGATGAGCAGGTCGAGAGCAAGCGGGTGCGCAGCGTCAGCGGCACGATGCGCCGCCTGTTCAGGCGCCGCGGCAAAGCCGCAGAGGCGCCGGTTCCGGCTGCGCTGAACGCTGCGGAACAGACGGATTCACAGACGGACGCGTTTACGGCCGAAGACGCCGCGCCGGCGGATTCGGATTGTGAAAAATAGAATACAGCCATTACGGAGGTTTTTTATGGAGACAGTGAAACAGGCATCGTCCATCTGCCTCGATTACGGCTGGCGCATCCATGCCGACGAGACGCAGACCGGCGAGGCGCAGGGCTGGTACAACGGCTTCCCCGAGGCGGGGCTGCCCGCCCCCGTGCCGGGCGAGAGCACGGCGCTCGGCAGGCATTCGGTGATTTGGTATGAAAACAGGTTCGAGGCGGGGCTTTGCCCCGCTCCGGGCCAGCGGATTGTGATGGAGCTGGAGGGGACGACCTACTACACGAAAGTGTGGCTCAACGGCGTTTATCTCGGCGATCACACCGGCAACATCACAAAGTGCAGACTGGATGTGACGGACGCGCTGCGGCAGGGGGAAAACCTGCTTGCAATCCGGATGCTCAGCCCCGGTTCGGACGAGGTGTTCGACGGGCTGACCGGGCAGCAGTACCCGCTCGGCGGCGCGCAGCGGCTTGCGCAGCCGGTGTACATTTCGCTCAAGCCGATGGTTACGGTAGCGGACGTGTTTGTCCGGCCCGACTGCGAAAGCGGCAGGCTTTCCATTGAGCTTACGCTGGACAATGCGGCCGCGGACACGCAGGTCGAGCTTTCCGCCTGCGTTTCGCCGACGCTCAAGCGCATCACGCTCGACAGCGCGCAGACAACGGTATGCGCTCCCGCCGGGCGTTCCACCCACCGCATGGAGCTCACGGTAGCGCATTTCACCTATTGGGACATTGACAACCCCTATCTCTACCAGGTGAATGTTTCCGCCAGGGCGGCCGATTCCGTATTCACGGACACTGAATCCGTTGACACAGGGTTCAAAATTTTTGAATCGGATGAGGCCGGTTTTTTCCGCCTCAATAAAAAACGTTTTTTCGTGAAGTGTGCGCACACATGCCCCTTTTTCCCGGGCGGACTCGGCGCGCCGAACAATCTGCAGCTCTTTTACAAGGAGCTGCGCTACCTCAAGGCCTGCGGTTTCAATATGGTGCGTTTTCTGACAAACCCCGCCCATCCGCAGCAGCTCGCCTACTGTGACAGAATCGGCCTGCTGGTGTACGAGGAGAGCAATATGGCCTGGTTGCGGCATGACAGCGACCGTACGCACGAGCTGTTCGCGCGTGAGGCGGAGGCCGTAGTCCGGCGCGACCGGAACCACCCCTGCCTTGCCATTTTCGGCATGCTCAACGAGACGTTTAACAACAACAAGACGGTCAAGCATTTTGACGCCGCCGTCAAAACTCTGCAAAATGTACGCGCCCTTGCGCCGGACCTGTATGTCGAGCTGAGCAGCGGGCGCTGGGACTGCGCGCAGAACATCGCGTCCGGCTCGAATCCGGGCAGCATGACCTGGGACAGATCGGAAGAGCGTCGTGTAGGGAAAGAGTGTAGATCTCGGTGGTCG
>CAJLRT010000265.1 GCA_905209135.1 uncultured Eubacteriales bacterium | reverse complement strand
CTCTTCCGATCTGATGCTGCTGGTCCGCTGCCCGGAAACGGACGGCGCGGCTGTTGCGGCGGAGTATCACCTTGGCGGCTACGTGCTGTTCGGCCGGGATTTTAAGGACAGGACGCGGGAAGAGGTCATCGCGGCGATTCAGGGCTATCAGGCGGACGCGAAGATTCCGCTGGCGATTGCCGTGGACGAGGAGGGCGGAGACGTGGTGCGCGTCAGCAGCAACGGCAATCTCGCCCCCGCGCCGTTTCCCGCCATGCAGGACGTCTACCGGGACGGAGGGCTGGACGGTCTCGTTGCGGACGCCCGGGAAAAGGCCGCGCTGCTGAGCGGGCTGGGGATCAACCTCAACCTGGCGCCGGTTTCGGACATAACCGAGAATACGGGCGCCTATATATACCGCCGTACCATGGGCGCGTCTGCGGAGGAGACGGCCGCGGGCGTCCGCGCCATTGTTGAGGCGACGGCGGAAACGCCGGTTTCCGGTTGCCTCAAGCATTTTCCCGGATACGGGGACAATGTGAACACCCACACGGGGATCGCCGTCGACGAACGCCCGCTGGAGAGCTTTTGGGAAAACGACTTTATCCCCATCGAAGCGGGAATTGAGGCGGGCGTGGAATGCGTGCTGGTTTCGCACAATATCATGAACTATGTGGACGATGAACATCCTGCGTCCATTTCCGCGTCCGTACACGAACTGCTGCGCGGCGGGCTGGGCTTTACCGGCGTGGTCATGACCGACGACATGGCCATGGACGCGATTTCCCTGTACGGTTCGGACCCCTATCTGCTGGCGGTAAACGCCGGCAATAACTTCATTCTCACTACGGACTATAAAACCGCCTACGAAACCATTCTCGCAGGCGTGGAGGAGGGAAGCGTCGCGGAGGATACGATCGACCGCGCGGTTTTCCGGATTCTGGCATGGAAATATGCGAAGGGAATCCTCTGAATGCGGCGCGCGGATTCCGCGATGTGCAAATCGGCGCGCACAGGCGCTCCCGCGCGCCCGGTTTTGCCGCAAACGGCTGAAAAAAGCTGAAATCCTTTGAATAAACGAGCGGAAAATATAAAAACGGCGCAATATTCATTGTTTTTTTCCTATTTTGATATTTACAATAGCTGTAAACCCTGTATAATGAATATCGACTACTATTTTTTCAAAACTCAAGGAGGGAACTATTTATCATGGAAGACGGCAACCCATGGGTGGCCATCCTCGTCACAATCCTGCTGATTGCAGTAAACGGTGTTCTCGCGTCCACCGAAATCGCAATGATGGGCGTCAGCGAAACGAAGCTGAAGGACGCCGCCGCCAAGGGCGACAAAAAGACAAAACTGCTGCTGCGCATGAAGCAGGCTCCAAGCGATTTTCTTTCGACGATCCAGATCGGTATCACGCTGGCCGGTTTGCTATCCGGCGCGTTTGCGGCCGATTCGCTGGCGGAACCCATTACGAAATGGGCCGCCGGTATGGGCGTCACAGGGTTCGCCCTGTCCGCGATCGACATCGGCTCGATCGTTCTGATCACGATTCTGATCACCTATTTCATGCTTGTATTCGGAGAGCTCGTCCCGAAACGGCTTGCGATGGTCCACCCGGAAAAGGTGGCGCGCCGGTACATTTCGCCGATCAACATCCTGGCCAAGCTGACAAAGCCTCTGGTCCGCCTGCTGGCGGCCTCGACCAACCTGGTTTTACGCATGCTCGGCATTACGCCGGACGATGAAGACGCGCCGGTAACGGAGGATGAGATCCTGCTGCTGGTGCGGGAGGGCCACGAACAGGGCACCATTGAAGACTCGGAGGTGGCCGTTGTCACCAATGTCTTTGAATTTACCGACACGCTTGTGGAGGACGCCATGACGCACCGGACCGAGATGTTCGCCGTCCCGGCGGACGCGACGATTCCGGACGTTGTCAAGCTCATGAACGAGAGCAGCTTCAGCCGCTTCCCCGTCTATGAGGAAAACAAGGACACGATCGTCGGTATCATCTATTCCAAGGATGTGCTGGCGCAGTACTCTGTTTCAGCGCCGGGAGAGCCCCTGCCGAAGGTGCGGGACGTCATGCGCCCGCCGTTCTTCGTCATGGAGTCCACGAGCCTTTCGCAGTTGTTTAAGGATATGAAAAAGAGCAAGAACACAATGGCGGTCGTTGTCGACGAACACGGCGGCACCTCCGGCATTATCACGCTGATGGATATTATTCAGGAGATTGTCGGCGATATAGAGCTCGACTATCTTGAGGACATACACGACCTGGGCGACGGCAGCTACCGCATTGACGGCAGCGTGGATATGGACGACGTCGCCGAACTGCTCAAGCTGGATGTGGATTTGGATCTGCACGATACGCTGAGATAAAATAACGATATGCCACATCAATGGTAATTCCCTGTTCACGCTCTGCCATCAG
>CAJLRT010000264.1 GCA_905209135.1 uncultured Eubacteriales bacterium | reverse complement strand
GGCAGATTTAAAACCTCCGGGCGGGCTTTCTTCTGCAGGTCGGCCTTTGCCTCTGCAATGCAGGTCTTGTAGCCCTCGGAATAGGGCTGCTCCTGTTCGATTTTATAAAGTTCGCCGCCGGTCAGTTCGGCCAGCATGTTGGCTGCTTTTTCTGTATTGCCGACGGCAATGCGGCGGTACGCACCGCAAAAGTTATTTTCTCCCGCACGGGAATAGTATGCGATCAATGCTGCCATGTCAAAACTCCTTTTCACTTCATGTTATGGGCTTATTGTAGCCGGTTCGGCTTCTGTAATCAATTTCGCTTTTGCGCCTTTCGGATAAGGAAAACTGATAGAAGAAGCGGCAGAACTGTTTTTATGACAGTTCTGCCACTCTATGCGTTACAGGATAGACATGAACCACTCCACGGTTTTCGGATCATAGTGGGAGAAGAACAGGCTCTCGCCGCCATCGAGGGCTTCGATCGCCGCCATATCCTCTGCCGTCAGTGTGAAGTCAAAGAGGTCAAAGTTCTGCTGCATCCGGTCCTTGTGCGTGGACTTGGGGATCACGACAACATCACTCTGGAGCAGGAAGCGCAGGGCGGTCTGTGCGGCGGTTTTGCCGTACTTCTCGCCGATCTGGGTCAGAACGGGGTTGGTGAACATATCCTTGCGGCCTTCCGCAAACGGGCCCCAGGATTCGATCTGGCAGCCGTATTTCTTGAGATATTCTTTGGCCGTCTTCTGCTGCTGAAACACATGTGTTTCGATCTGGTTGACGGCCGGCTTGACCTCCGCGAAGTGCTGGATGTCCAGATACCGGTCAGGGCCAAAGTTGGAAACGCCGATCGCGCGGAGCCTGCCAGCCTTGTACAATTCTTCCATTGCGCGATAGGTACCGTAATAATCACCGAACGGCTGGTGGATGAGCAGCAGATCGAGATAATCGGTGCGCAGCTTGCGCATGGATTCCTCAATGGAAGCCTTCGCTTTTTCATAGCCTGCGTTTGTGATCCAGACCTTGGTGGTCAGGAAAAATTCCTCGCGGGGCAGACCGGACTCTGCCAACGCTTCGCCAACACCCTCCTCGTTGTAATACGCCTGCGCCGTATCAATGCTGCGATAGCCCACGTCGATGGCGTCCAGCACGCAGCGTCTGGTATCCTCCGCCGGGGTCTGATACACGCCATAGCCCAGTTTGGGCATCTTGATTCCATTATTCAAAGTTACATATTCCATGATCATACCTCCATTTTTCTGAAAAGCTGATTTCCTTCTGATTAGATACTTTACACCGAAATTCAGATGTTGTACACTATCGATATTGCAAAGAACGTTTCAGAATATGAAATGCAAGAGGTAACACGATGATTGACCTGTATGAACTGCGGCAGCTTACAGCCTTTGCTGATCTCGGTACATTGAGCAAGGTCGCCGAAGAATTTCACATTTCTACACCGTCTGTAACGCGCTCCATGCAGCATCTGGAGGATGCTTTTGGCGTGCCGCTGTTTATCAGAGGGAAAAATAGAATTGAACTGAATGACACGGGAAACACGGCGGTGGAGTATGCCCGAAAACTCCTCGCTGAAGTGGAGCAGGCCGTTGCGCAGGTACGCGCCTTCGATCAGCGGCAGCGGACGATCCTTGTGAAATCCTGCGCGCCTGCGCCGCTTTGGGAACTTTTGAAAGCACTCAACGCCGCACAGCCGGAAAAAATGGTTGCTTCCGCCATCTGCCAGAATGACGAGGTCCTGCGCGCATGGCAGGACGGCTCGTGCGACATTGCCGTTCTGCCGTTTCCGATTGACGGTGGAAGCCCTTTTATGCAGGAAAGCCTGTTCGTCTGCGTCCCGAAAGATCATGAACTTGCGACGCACAAATCCCTGACATTTGCAGACATCAACGGCTTCAATTTTCTGCTGCGCACGGAGCTTGGCTTCTGGGATGCCCTCTGCCGCGAAAAAATGCCAGCATCCAAGTTTTTGGTGCAGACAGATAATGCTGTGTTTGACGAACTGGTTCGGGCTTCCTCGCTGCCGTGCTTTAGCACGGATTATGGAAATCTTCAGGACGGCTATCCGGATCGGGTCAATATCCCGCTGGCGGATGAAGAAGCCCATGTGATATTCTATCTCGCAAAGAAATAACAACCGGCGGAGAAGGACTTCCTTCTCCGCCGGTTTGCGTCGTCATAGATATCTGCCGGTGATACTGTTTTTGTTTTCCCGGATCTCCTGCGGCGTGCCGCTGGCGACGATCTGCCCGCCCGCGTCGCCGCCGCCCGGCCCCATGTCGATTACATAGTCGGCGTTTCGGATTACATCCAGATCATGTTCAATGACAATGACCGTCGCGCCATTGTCCAGAAGCGCCTGAAAGACGCCGAGCAGCACAGATCGGAAGAGCGTCGTGTAGGGAAAGAGTGTAGATCTCGGT
>CAJLRT010000263.1 GCA_905209135.1 uncultured Eubacteriales bacterium | reverse complement strand
TACGAGATCACTGTGTGACTGGAGTTCAGACGTGTGCTCTTCCGATCTAGGAGTTCGGGCTGACGCAGGAGCAGATTGCGCGGCGGGTCGGCAAATCCCGCCCCGGCATTGCGAACGCGCTGCGCCTGCTGCATCTGCCCGCGCCGGTGCTCGAGCTTATGGCGGCGGGAAAGCTCTCGCCCGGCCACGGCAAAGTGCTGCTCTCCTGCCCGGACGGGGACATGGCGGCCGAGCTTGCGGCCCGCGCTGCGGCCGACGAGCTCTCCGTGCGCGAACTGGAGGCGATGGTCAAGCGGGCAATGCAGCCGAAGCAGGACAGGCAGGAGGACCCCGCGCTGCCGTATGTGCGCGAGCTGGAAACACGGATTTCGGAAAACCTGGGCCGCAGGGCAAAGGTGATCCGCTCCGGCGGCCGCGGCCGGATTGTGCTGGAGTTCTATTCGGACGACGACCTGACCGCGCTTGCGGGCCTGCTTTCCGGCGGGCTGGACTGACCCGCGCCCGCCCGGTCCGCCCGGGCGAATTCCTGCGGCCGCGCCGCATATTTGCTTGCGCGCGGTGCGGGCGTATGCTATAATTGAAACAGTAAATAACCAGCCGGCGCGATTGCGTCCCGGCTCCGGACACAAGGGAGGACAGGCAGGCGAGGCCGCCTGTTTTCTCTGTGTGCGGCGCAGACGCAGGCGCCGCGCGCGCGTTTGGAGGCGAACAAAATGTATTTGATCCGGACCGGTACGACGGACCCCGAGTACAACCTGGCGGCGGAGGAGTATCTGCTCAGGCACAGGCGCGAGGACATATTCTACCTGTGGCGCAACGCGCCGTCCATTATCATCGGCAAGAACCAGAACGCATACAGTGAGATCGACGTGGATTACGTACGGGAGCACGGGATCAAGGTCGTTCGGCGCCTGACCGGCGGCGGCGCGGTTTTTCACGATCTGGGCAATATCAACTTCACCTTTATCGCAACCCAGAAAGAGGCGGGAGCGGACGTGTCCTTTGAACGGTTTACCCGGCCTGTGATCGAATTTCTGCGCTCGCTCGGCCTGGACGCGGCCTTTTCCGGCCGCAACGACATCCAGGTGAGCGGCTATAAAATATCCGGCAATGCCCAAACCCGCTGCGGCGACCGGTTCATGCACCACGGGACGCTGCTGTTCGGCGCGAACATGACGGACCTCTCCCGCGCGCTGACCGTGCACCCGCTCAAAATCCAGGGAAAGAGCATCCAGTCCGTGCGGGCGCGGGTGGCGAATATATCGGAATTCCTTGCGGAGCCCATGGAGGTGACCGCGTTTATGGACAAGCTGCTGGCTTTTGTCGAGGCGCAGTACCCGGACGGCGAGGCGTACGCCTTTACAGAGGCGGACCGCACTGCTATCGCCCGGCTCTGCGAGGAGAAATACGCACAGTGGAGCTGGAATTTCGGGGAAAATCCGGCCTATTCGTTTCAAAAGACGGCCAAGTTTGACGGCGGCCTGATCGAGGTGCGCATGGACATAGAGGGAGAGCGCATCGCGCGCATCCGGATTGCGGGCGATTTTTTCGGGGTTGCGGAGATGTCCGAGCTGGAGGCCGCGCTCACCGGCGTGCGGCATGAGCAGGAGTCAATCCGCGCGGCGCTCGCAGGCGTGGACCTGGCCGCGTACCTGGGCGGGATTACCGCCGAACAGCTATTGCAGACGATGTTTTAGCCCCGGCGCGGGGCTGTGTTTCAAACGGCAGGGCTCCGCACAGGGAATCCGGCGCGCGGCGCGCCGGCGGAGGAAATTGGGATGAATGCGCCCGGGGCGCCGGGGTTTTCATACAAATAAAAATAAATGGGTCTGGGGAGGATTCAAACGTATGCACAAGGTCGGGTTTGACAATGACAAATACGTAAAAATGCAGTCGGAGCACATCCGCAACCGCATTTCGCAGTTCGGCGGCAAGCTGTACCTGGAGTTCGGCGGCAAGCTCTTTGACGACTACCATGCCGCGCGCGTGCTGCCCGGCTTTCAGCCGGACAGCAAGGTGAAAATGCTGCTGGAACTCAAGGACCAGGCGGAGATCATCATCGCCATCAATGCGGACGATATTGAAAAAAACAAGCAGCGGAGCGACCTTGCCATCACATATGACCTCGACGTGCTGCGCCTGATCGACGCGTTCCGCGGCATCGGCCTGTATGTGGGCAGCGTGGTGCTCACGCAGTACACCAACGCGCGCCATGCGGCGGATGCGTTCCAGAAACGGCTGGAATCGCTGGGCGTAAAGGTGTACCGCAGCTATGTCATCCCCGGCTATCCCTATGAGATTCCGCTCATTGTCAGCGACGACGGCTATGGGCGCAACGACTATATCGAAACCAGCCGCTCCCTTGTCGTCGTGACGGCGCCGGGGCCGGGCAGCGGCAAGATGGCGACCTGCCTTTCCCAGCTC
>CAJLRT010000262.1 GCA_905209135.1 uncultured Eubacteriales bacterium | reverse complement strand
TACAACCATCGTCATGCAGGACCTGATCGACTATATGGAAACCGGCTCGCCCCTGCCGAAAAAGCCGATCATCCTCACGTTTGACGACGGGTACTACAACAACTATTACTACGCCTATCCCCTGATGGAACAGTACGGCATGAAGATGGTGCTGTCCATTGTCGGCAGCTATGTGGACCTCGCCACACAGGAAAACACGAACAATCCGAACTATTCCTATGTCACCTGGGAGCAGGTGCGGGAAATGCACGAGTCCGGCTGTGTGGAAATCCAGAACCACAGCTACGACATGCACGAACTCAGCCCGCGCCGCGGCTGTTCCATCATGTCCGGCGAGACGGAACAGGTCTACCATGCGCGCCTGGCGGAGGATTTGCAGAAGCTGCAGGACCGTATTTCGGAGCAGGTGGACGGATACAAACCCGCCTGTTTTACCTATCCCTTCGGGATTGTCAGCCGGGAGTCCCAGCAGGTGGTCGAGCAGCTCGGCTTCACGGCGAGCCTCTCGTGTACCGAGGGCGTAAACTATATAGACCGGGACCGGGACGGCGGCCTGTACCTGCTCAAGCGCAATCTGCGCCCGGGCAACAAGTCGAGCGAATCTTTTTTCAAAGGGATTCTTGCCGACGCGCTTTGAGTTCCCGTCCCTGCGCCGCCCCGCCGCGCCGGCCGGAGCGCGGCGTTTTTCCCCTGTTGTAATTTTATTGAAATTTCCGGCGCATACTGAACCCGTCCGCCCGCCGGGCTACCGGAATTTGGCGCAAAATCAAATTTTACTTGCTAAACCGGGGCGGTTACAGGTATAATGGAAATATCTGAATCACAGGCCGGCGCGCCGGCAGCGGGAGGGCGGGGCATATGCGCAGTGAATTTTTCGCCTTTGTTTCCAGAATGAAATACATCAACCGCTGGGGCCTCATGCGCAACACCGCGCAGGAAAACCTCAAGGAGCACTCCCAGTCGGTCGCCATGCTCGCGCATGCGCTCGGCGTTATCAACAACCTCTATTTCGGCGGCGGCGTCAACCCGGACCGGCTCGCGGCGGTCGCGCTGTACCACGATGCGGAGGAGACCATCACGGGGGATATGCCGACGCCGGTCAAATATTTTTCCAGCTCCCTGCGCGCCGCGTTCGCCGAGGTGGAGACGGAGGCGAAAGAGACGCTTCTCTCCATGCTGCCGGACGAGATGTCCGAAGTCTACCGCGGCCTGCTTTACTGCGGCGACGAGCGGGAGCGCCGCCTGGTCAAGGCGGCGGACGTGCTGGACGCGTATATCAAATGCGTCGAGGAGGCCAAGTCCGGCAACGCGGAATTCGCGCAGGCCGGCGCGGCGACGCTTGCCAAGCTGCACAGCCTGGACTGTCCGGAGGCTGAGTTTTTCTGTGAGAAATTTCTGCCTGCATATGAAAAATCACTTGACGAACTGCGCGCAAAGGAATAATATTGCATAAGAATCCAAATCTGGAGGACAAGCCATGAAAACCGCTTTGAAAAGCACCCTGACAAATTTCATCAAAATATCCGCTCTGCTGGCCGCGTCGCTTCTGCTCGTTTTTCTTGCCGGCCTGCTGCCCGAGTCAAAAATGGGCGGAACGAACCTGCGGGTGTTCGTATTCTCCGTTGTGCAGAGCTTTATCCTGTTCCTGGCCAGCGATCTCACAGGCCACATTTACGGCGCGGCCTGCATCGCGTTCGTCATGCCGGTCGTCGGTTATTACTGGGTGGGCATGATGTCGCCGATTTTCATGGCGGTGCTGATCTTCGCAAACTGCATGCTGGTCCTGTTCAACGTCGTCAGCCTCCAGCGCAACAACTACCTGTGCCGCGGCATCGGCCTTGCGCTCGGCTCGCTTGCGCGCTACGGCTCGCTGTGGCTGCTTTGCAAGCTTGCCGTCTCCCAGATTGAAATGATTATGATGACGCAGAACGTCGTGGACGAGGCCGGCATGGAGCAGGGCGCGGCGCTCATCCGCGAACAGTTCGTCAGCGGTCAGCTTCTCGCCACGCTTGTCGGCGGCCTGATCGCGTTCGCCGTCGCGCCGGCGATCCTGGCCGTTTATCCGAGCGGGAAGCCCGTTACGGCGGAAGACGCCGCCGCGCAGAAGCGCGAAAAGGAAAAATCCCAGAAACAGGCCAGGCAGGACAAAACGGACGGCGCCGCCAAGCCCGCCAGGCTTGTGGCGGGCGGCTTCGCATGGACGAAGAAGAAATCCGGCGCCAAATCCAAAAACGGGTCCGCAAAAAAGAACTAGTGCCCTCGTCTTTTTTCAGAGTGCTGCGCCGCCCGGCGCAGCACTTTTGCATATCCCCGCGGCCCCGCGCCCGCATGGCCGGGCGGAACCAAATAAATCCCGTGAAACGGTTGCGGAAGCATGGAAATCATGGTAAAATATATTATTAATAAAAAGGGGACGGGCGGCGTATGAAGGTATTCG
>CAJLRT010000261.1 GCA_905209135.1 uncultured Eubacteriales bacterium | reverse complement strand
AATCGGTATCCGTCTCTCGGTATTTTACGATTCCCTTGCGCTTGTGTCGGCTGGCTCTGTGCATCTGTTCAATGCGCTCCTTTTTATCCTGCGGGATTTCTTTTCCCAGAATGTACGCGTCCAGCTCGGCGTATGTGACACCCATTTCCGACTCGTCAGTCTGTCCGTCAAACAGCGCGGCCGACGGCGCCTTGCTTATGACGCAGGCGGGCGCATGGAGAAACTGAAGAAACTCGTATATCTCCGTGACTGTGAGATCGGCGATCGGGTTGAAGTCATGTGCGCCGTCTCCCCATTTTGTGAAATAGCCCACATAGGCTTCGCTTTTGTTGCCCGTTCCGGCAACCAGCCTGTTTTCCGCTGCGGCGACTGCGTACAGCGTGAGCATGCGCAGCCGGGGCGCAATATTGACCAGCGCCGCAGGATTCAGCGCGGTGACGCCCTCCAGCGCGCGCAGTTCCGCTTCTTTGACCGGAGTGAGGTCCACGGTGCGCGTTTCAATGCCGTATTCTGCGGCGACCGCCATGGCGTCGGCCGTGTCCTCGCCGTAGTTGCGCGCGGACGTGCACGGCAGCAGCACTCCTGTTGTATTCTCGCAGGCGGCCTTGCAGAGAATACCGACCAGGGCGGAATCCTTGCCCCCGCTGTTGCCGTAGACAATACCGGAGGCGCCGCTCTCCGATACAAGGGCCTTGATAAATGATACTCTGTTTTCATATTCAGCTTTGTAGTCGCGCATATTCGTTCCTTTCCAAGCGGCAGTCCGCTTTTCATCCGCCGTCCGGGGCGGACCTTCATCTATTTCTGTCGGACAGGCGCCGTTCAAAGCGGTCTCTGCGCGTGTCTTCCGGCACCGGCGTCGGGTATTCGCCGCTGAAGCAGGCGCAGCAGATCCCGCGGCTTTTGGCAAGGGTTTCCAGGCCGTCCACCGGCAGATATCCGAGGGAATCGGCTCCGAGGCGGGCGGCGATCCCGGCAATATCGAACCGGCTCGCGATCAGATGGTCTTCCGAATCAATGTCCGTTCCGTAGTAGCAGGGATGTAGAAAGGGCGGCGCGGAAATGCGCAGGTGTATCTCCCTGGCGCCGGCCTCCCGCAGCAGGCGCACAATCCGCCCGCTTGTGGTGCCTCGGACAATGGAGTCGTCAATCAGAACAACCCGTTTCCCGGCCACGGCTTCCCCGATTGCGGAGAGCTTAATCCGGACCTTGCCGAGCCGGTCCCCCGGCGCGATAAATGTCCTGCCGATATACTTGTTCTTAATCAGCCCGATTCCGTAGGGAATGCCGGATTCCGCGCTGAAACCGAGCGCCGCGTCCAAGCCCGAATCCGGCACGCCGATCACGACGTCGGCCTGCACGGGATGGGCCCGGGCCAGGATTCTGCCCGCGCGCAGCCGCGCCGCGTGCACAGACACCCCGTCGATCTCTGAATCCGGGCGGGCAAAATAGATGTACTCAAAAACACAGAGTTTTTTCTCACGTGTGTGGCAGTGTTCCCTCCGGGATGTAACGCCGCCGCGGCTGAACACCAGAATTTCGCCCGGCTCCACATCCCGCACCATCTCTGCGCCGACCGCCGTCAAAGCGCAGGACTCGGACGCGACGACATATGTTCCGTCTCCGGTTATGCCGTAGCATAGGGGGCGGAATCCGTAGGGGTCCCGCACGCAGATCAGTTTCTGCGGCGACATCAGCACCAGCGAATATGCGCCGTCCAGCCTGTGCATGGCCCGGCTCAGCGCATCTTCAATAGATGGCGCGCGCAGCCGCTCCCTGGTGATCAGGTAGGCGATGGTTTCCGTATCGCTTGTGGTATGGAAAATGGCGCCCGACAATTCCAGCTCATTTCTGAGCTGCGCCGCGTTGGACAGGTTGCCGTTGTGCGCAAGGGCCATGCGCCCTTTCTGATGGTTGACCTCGATCGGCTGGCAGTTGCTGCGGTTTGAAGCGCCGGTGGTTCCGTAACGGACATGCCCCACTGCCATCGTCCCCTTCGGCAGGCGGCTGAGCGTTCCGTCCGAGAACACTTCGCCGACAAGCCCCAGATCCTTATGGGAGGCGAACAGTCCGTCGTCGTTGACGACGATGCCGCAGCTCTCCTGCCCCCTGTGCTGCAGAGCGTACAGCCCGTAATATACGATGTCCGCAATGCCGCACGGCGCGGCGGCCATTGCTCCGAATACGCCGCATTCCTCGCGTATGCTCATACCGTCCCCCCGTCTGCGTGCGACAGCGCCGCGCCGATAAAGCCCTTAAAAAGCGGGTGCGGCCTGTTCGGACGGCTCTTGAATTCAGGGTGGAACTGAACGCCCACATGAAACGGACGGTCGGACAGCTCCACCGTTTCAACCAGCCGTCCGTCCGGGGAAAGGCCGCTGAAGGTAAGGCCCTTGTCCTGGAGAATGCTGCGGTAATCGTTGTTGAACTCATAGCGGTG
>CAJLRT010000260.1 GCA_905209135.1 uncultured Eubacteriales bacterium | reverse complement strand
GACCGTATGCCGTGCATCAATTTCGGGTACTGGCCGGACCTTCTGGAAAAGTGGGCGGCGCAGGGGCATATCGAGCGTCCGGCGGCGGGCCGGGAGGCCGAGGGCAACGCCAATGAGGACGAACAGATCGCAAGGCGGCTCGGGTTTGACTACAACCTTTTGGTCCGGCTGACCGCGGACCAGCCCGACCGCGGCACGGCCAACGGTGCGAGCAATCTGACGCCTGAATTTGAACCGAAGCTCGTCCGCCGGCATCCGGACGGCGCGCAGGAGCGCCTTTCCTATTACGGGACGGTCGAGCTGCACAAGCCGGGCATCGTGTCCGCCGTGCGCCAGGAGACGGAGTTCCTGCTCAAGGACCGCGCGTCCTGGGAAAAGCTGTTTCTGCCCCGGCTGCAGTTTGACCCCGCGAACATCCCGGCCTGGCATATTGCGCAGGCGAAGCGGCTGGCGCAGGACGACTATCCGGTCGGAATCCGGGGCGGCAGCCTGTTCGGGCAGATCAGAAACATGCTGGGCCTGGAAAACCTCAGCTATATGCAGTACGACGATCCCGACCTGTACGACGAGATCATACGGACGGTGGGCGAGTGCGTCTGCCGCACGGTTGAATATATGCTGGGCACCGGCATCGAGTGGGATTATGTCATGCTGTGGGAGGACATATGCTACAACAACGGCCCGCTGATCTCCCCGGAGCTGTTTAGGGAAAAAGTCGGCCCGTTCTGCCGGCGCATCTGCGACCTGATGGCCGAGCACGGCGTGCACGTTGCGATTGTGGACTGCGACGGCGACATCTCCGCGCTGCTTCCGACCTGGGTGGAAAACGGGATAAACACCATGTTCCCGATAGAGGTCGGTACCTGGGGCGGCAGCTATGCCCGCATGCACGAGCGGTACGGGGCCAGGGTCAGCGGGATTGGCGGCATGAACAAGGAGCTGTTCACAACCGACAAAGGCCAGATCGACAGGGAGCTGGAACGCCTGCGCCGGATCGCGGAGCTGGGCGGGTATATCCCCTGCCCCGACCACGCCCTTGTCCCGGACAGCAAATGGGAGCTTGTACAGTATTATACGGACAGGTTCCGCACTGTGTTCGGCTGATACGCTGCAATAGAAAGAGGACTGGAAATTCCAGTCCTCTTTTTTACGCGCAATCCTTTTGCCGCCGCCACGGCGGCTCGCGGCCTGCCTGCCCGGAAAACGCCTTCCGCGCCGCGGAAGATCCCGGCGGCAAAAACGGGTTCAGGACTGTGCCGGGCTGTTTTCCGCCGTTTCGGGGCGGTAGAGGCTGAGCTGGTTGTTCTCGTCGCACAGCCCCAGAAAAACCTCGCCGGCGCTGCGGAAGCCCTGCGCCTGTAGCTGGGTCTGGAGCCACTGTTCGTCCAGCCCTTTCCTGCGCAGGTTGCCCGCGAGCACCCGTCCGTCCATGATAAGCTCGGTGTAAATATGCGCGGGCGGCGGCGACAGGCTCAGGTCGTCCGGCGTGGCGGGCCGCTGCCCGCTTACGGGCAGGATGGTCAGCTTGCCGTTGTACTCGAACACGGCCGTCTGTATGGCGCTCAGGTCAAAGTAGCCCGCCTGCCGGCACAGCAGCAGGAATTCGCTCAGGTCCAGCTTCGCCTTTTTCATGTTCTGCCGGTAAAGCTTTCCCTCGTGCATGAGAATGGTGGGCGTGCCGTTTACATATTTGCGCGTGCGGGGAAATTTATTTGTCAGCAGGCGCAGCAGAACGGCGACCAGGCCGTACACGATCATAGCCGTCGCGGGCTGAACCGGGTTTTCCAGCTCTGTCGCAAGCTCAGCGGCGATGGAGCCGATGGTGATGCCGGTGATATAATCGAACGGGTCGAGCTGTCCGATCTGTTTGTGGCCCATCAGCTTCGCCAGAATAAAAAGGATTGCAATGGATAACAGGGACGTCAGCAGAATTTGCAGCGGTTCCATGATTCTCACCTCTGTAACAGTATGGCGCAAACGGCGGCGTTTTAAACAGGCGCGCGCTTCGGGACGGGAAAAAGGCGCGCATTTTATCGGCCGCGCCGGGCGGCAGAATTCACGCCGCTGTCCGGCGCACGGCGCGGGCCGGACAGCGGGCTTTGCGGCCGGGCGCGGGAAAAGCGTTGCGCCGGCGGGGTAAACGCGCTATAATAGGAACAGATATCTGTAACGGAGGGCCCCGACATGTACATTGCCGACCTGCATATACACTCCCGTTTTTCCCGGGCCACCAGCCGGGACTGCGACGCGCCGCACCTGGACTGGTGGGCACGCCGCAAGGGGATCGCGCTGCTGGGTACGGGCGACTTTACGCACCCCGCCTGGCGCGCCGAGCTCAAGGAACAGCTTGTCCCCGCGGAGGAGGGCCTGTATATACTGCGCGAAGAGCTGCGCCTGCCAGGACTCGCGCCCGGCGCGCAGCCGCGCTTTGCCGTCACCGGAGAGATCAGCTCGATTTACAAGCGCGGCGGCCGGACGCGCAAGGTCCACAACC
>CAJLRT010000259.1 GCA_905209135.1 uncultured Eubacteriales bacterium | reverse complement strand
CGCCCAGCTCTCCGCTGAGCTTGGCCGCGCGCTCGAGGAGCCTGCTGTGCAGATAAAACACGTCGCCCGGGTACGCTTCGCGGCCGGACGGGCGGCGCAGCAGCAGGGAAATGGTGCGGTAGGCCGTGGCGTGCTTGCTCAAATCGTCATACACGACGAGGACGTCCTTGCCGTCGTACATGAATTTTTCCGCAATGGCGCAGGCCGCGTAAGGCGCCAGATACTGCATGGCGGCGCTGTCGCTCGCGGTGGACATGACGACGATGGTGTTCTTCATGGCGCCCGCCTGTTCCAGCGTATTGACAACGTTTGCAACGGTGGACGCCTTTTGCCCAATGGCGCAGTAGACGCTGATTACGCCGGAGTCAAGCCTTGCCTGGTTGATAATGGCGGACAGTGCGATAGACGTTTTGCCGGTCTGCCGGTCGCCGATGATCAGTTCGCGCTGGCCCCGGCCGATGGGGATGAGGCTGTCGATGGACAGAATGCCGGTCTCCAGCGGCGTGTTGACGGGGGAGCGCTGCATAATCGTGGGCGCTGCGGTTTCGATGGGCCTGTATTCGCTGCACCTGAGTTCTTTCCCGTCCAGCGGCCGGCCGATAGGGTCGATCACGCGGCCCAGCAGGGCGGACCCGACGCAGATCTCTGCGACGCGGCCGGTGCCGCGCGCCATGAGTCCGGCTTTTACGCCGGCCTGCTCGGTGAGAAGAACCGCGCCCGCGCCGTCGAGACGCAGGTCCAGCGCCAGGGCATAGCCGCCGCCGTCAAATTCCAGTATTTCACCGAACCGGATGCCGGGCAGGCCGTCGATCTGCACCACGTCGTCCTGGCAGCTTTTTACCATGCCGTATTCATAAACAGACGGCTCTGTTTTAACCTGCGCAATCCTGTTTTTCAAATAGGAGCCGACGGACATCAGCTCCGTATCCGTTTTTGCCGAGGTGTTCCGGGGCCCGGAAACAGACTGCCGAATGGTCTGCAGGCGTGTCGCGAGACTGTTGTCGTATACAGTGCCGTCAATCATCGCTATAAAGCCGCCGAGCAGGCTGGAATCCTCCTCGACGGTGAATTGCACATCCTGCTCGAGCCGCACCGAAAATTCGGCCTCAATTTTGCTGATTTGCGCTTGGGTATAGGGGGGCGCGATGCGCAGGGTCGCTCTATTGTTCTGCACGGTCACCATCTCCCAGCCTGACGAAAAATTTATCGGCCAAATCCCGGTTGTCCTCTGCGGAAATTTCACGCTGGAGCAATTCGGAAGCCATTTGCGACGCGATATCCACAACGTCTTCGCGCATTTCCTCCATGGCCTGGACTTTATCTGCCGCAATCTGCGCCTGCGCGGTTTCAAGAAGCTGTTCGGCCTGGCGCCTGGCGTCGCCTACAATCTGCTTCGCTTCGTCCTGCGCCTTGCGCATGCCGTCGTCCACAATTTCCAGCGCCTGCTCTTTTGCGCCGGCGAGCTGCTGCTCGTACTGCGTTTTCAGCGCCTCGGCCTCTTTTGCGGAAGTCTGCGCCGCGGCGATGTCGGCTTCCACGCCTTCGGCGCGGGCGCGCATGAATTTACGCACCGGCTTGTACACAAGCAGCTTGAGCACAATAAATAATACGAGAATATTCAGTATGTGTATAATAATGTCGGTGGGGTTCAAATCCATACTCGCTGGCCTCCAGGTTATTTCAGTGTAAAGATCATGATAAGGGCGGTAACGAAGCCGTAGATCGCCGTAGATTCGGTCAGGGCGAGGCCCAAGAGCAGAATGGAGTTGATTTTGCCGGAGGCCTCCGGCTGCCGGGCGACTCCGTCGACGGCTTTCCCTGTGGCGAGGCCCATGCCGAGGCCGGCCATGGCGCAGGAGAGCATGCAGAGCCCGACTCCGATAGCGATGTTCATAAGTAATACACTCCTTAATGATTGATGTTTTATTATTCTTCCGTAGCCTCGCCGATAAAGGTGAGGGACAGGGTGACAAAGATAAAGGTCTGAATCAGCGGGTGGAACACGTTGAAATACAGGCCGATGATGCTCGGGATTCCGACTGCGAGATTGCCGAGCGCCAGATAGAGCAGATCCATAACGATCATACCGCCCAGCATATTGCCGAACAGGCGGCAGGCCAGAGAGACGGGGACCGCAATATCGCTGACAATGCGGAATGGGAATACGATAGGCGTCGGCGACGCGAGGGTTTTCACCCGGCCGGCCAGCCCGCGTTTTTTGATGCCGTAGTAGTTGATCAGCACAAATGTGATCAGCGCCAGCGCAAAGGTCATGGTGATATCCGCAGTCGGCGCGCGTACGCCGAGAAGTTCGAAGGCGGCGCAGGAGATGAGAAATACGGCCACGGTGAAGATGTACGCGCCAAGGTTCTCGCCCAGCTTGCCCGTTTTGGACTCGGTGTACTTTGCTATGTTTTCAACCGCGCATTCCAGCGCGTTCTGCATGCCTTTCGGCGTCTGCCGCATATGGCGTATCACGGTCAGGCGCAATATGACG
>CAJLRT010000258.1 GCA_905209135.1 uncultured Eubacteriales bacterium | reverse complement strand
TGGACGCCAAAATTGTGGCCATGCTCGACATACTGTTTCCGGAAGAAGACGCAAAGCATGATAAAGCATAGCCGCGCCTACCTCCTTTCCCAGGAGATTCTGTGCAGGCTCGGCACGGACGCTTTTCCGCTCAACGTATTTCTGGCGGCAAAGCAGGCCTGCCCTCTGCCCGTCGTATTTATGACGCTCAGCGAATATCGCGGACGCATTCAGATCCAGGACGACCTGCTCGTCAAGGACGCGCTGTGCATCTGCCGCCCGGGCCGCGGCTACCTGATCCTGTACAACGAAAAGCAGTCCAAGAAAAGAATCCGCTTTTCCATTGCGCACGAACTGGGACATATTATGCTGGGTCATCTGGAGGACGGCCGCACCGAAATTTCCGGCGGCGGCCTGGATGACTATACGTATTTTACCATGGAGGGCGAGGCGAACACCTTCGCCGGCAATTTTCTGGCCCCGCCCATTCTGATCGACGCCGTTGTGCGCGCCACCGGGAGGATGGACCCGGCTCTCCTTGCAAATATCTTTTACCTTTCCCAGCAGGCGATCAAGGAGTACCGGCTTGAGGATTACCGAAACTGGAAGCAGCAGTCACCTCACGCGCTGGAGCAAACACTGCTGGCGCGGTGCCGCCAAAGCCTGTATCTGTACCGGTGCGACAACTGCGGCCAGACGGCGGCGGACGAATACGCGTTCTGCCCCGTCTGCGGGCAGAGCGCCATGCAAGCAAAAAAGTGGGGGGAACGAGCTGCCATGCAATATCCTGGAATCGATCTCGACGCCTACGGACGCACCAAGGTCTGCCCGGTATGCGGAAGCGACGAACTGCTCGCCGGGCAATACTGCCACATCTGCGGGACGCTGGTCGTCAACGCGTGTACCGGCAACTGTGAGCGTTCCCGCAAAACGGCGCTGCCCGGCAACGCCAGGTACTGCCCGTACTGCGGCAGCCAGACCACTTTTTTCCGCGACGGATTCCTCACCCAGTGGCAGGAGGCGTTCACGGAGGATATAGCAAAGTCCGCCTTTGACCTTTCCGACGAATTCCCGCACATGTTCTGAAAGCGAGCGCCCCTCCGGGCGCTTTTTTGCAGGGCCGGCGCTTTATGACGCGCACCTGGAGACTTCCGCACAGCGGCAGGCCCCGTCCGACGGATTCGGGCGGGGCCTGCCGTATTTTTGCAAGGCCGGGCGCGGCCTGCTTTATCAGTCGAACGACGGGTTGAACGCGTAGAAGTTTTT
Source organism: uncultured Eubacteriales bacterium (assembly GCA_905209135.1). Taxonomy (GTDB): domain Bacteria; phylum Bacillota; class Clostridia; order Oscillospirales; family UMGS1783; genus UMGS1783. Next base: position 1,252 of record CAJLRT010000258.1, on the reverse strand, counting down.
GCTGTTGAGATTGTCCTGGACTATGCGCAGGCCCTCGCCGAAACGCTGGAAGTGAACGATTTCGCGCTCACGCAGGAATTTGATCGGTTCCCGCACATCCGGATCGTCCACGAGCCTAAGTATATTGTCGTAGGTCGTGCGCGCCTTCTGTTCTGCCGCCATGTCCTCCGTCAGGTCCGTGATCGGATCGCCCTTGGACTGGAACACGGTGGCGGAAAACGGCGCGCCGGACGCCGCGGCAGGCCAGAGGCCGGTGGTGTGGTCGATATAGAACGGAGCAAACGTGGATTTCTTGATCTGTTCGGGCGTGAGATTTCTGGTGAGCTGATGGACGATGGCGCAGATCATCTCCATGTGCGCCAGCTCCTCGGTGCCGATATCGGTCAGCAGGCCGGCCACTTCGCCGTATGGCACGCTGTAGCGCTGTGAGAGATAGCGCTGCGAAGCGGCCAGTTCGCCGTCCGGGCCACCGAACTGACTGATGATGAGCGCGGCCATGTTCGGGTCGCATTTTTTAATTTTTACGGGATGCTGCAAGCGTTTTTCATAAGTCCACATATACTAACCCTCTTTCTGCCAGGGCCACGGGCAGTCCACCCAGGTCCATCTTTCGGCGTTTGTCACACTGCCCGCCGTCAGGGGGCCGTATTCCGCCGTGTATTCGGCGACCGCCTTCTGGCGCTGTGCGTTCATTTCATGGTAATAGCGCAGCGCTTCGCGGTCCTCCGGATGGGTATCCAGAAACAGAACCGCTTCGTCCACTGCAAAGCTCAGCATGTTGATGCGTTTCATGAGCGTAGCTTTATCCGTCATTTGCTCTACCTCTTTCCCTCAAAGGGCAGATCCAGTTCGGCAAAGATTGTGCCTCTCTGGAGTCCCTTCTCCATATCATAGATATCGCGCCATGCCTGCCAGGGCACGTACGCCATTCCGATCGGAAACTTCTCGCCGAACTCATCCGCTTTCGGCGCGACGCGCACCGACCACGGCGTCGTATTGAAGTTTACGCTGTTAAACGATTCAGCCTGTGCCAATATGTGCACTTCCCTTCTTTGGATAATGTCCTGCTGTCGCGCAGGTACATTGTTAGTGTATGCGGCAGGCGGCAGTGAGCGTATCCGGACGGTGAAATGCCGGCTTTGCGGGGAGATACGGAAGAAACGGCGCGGTTTATGCCGGATTTTGAGGGAGGCCGGGCGCGGGCGGAGGGAGGAGATCGGAAGAGCACACGTCTGAACTCCAGTCACACAGT
>CAJLRT010000257.1 GCA_905209135.1 uncultured Eubacteriales bacterium | reverse complement strand
CTGGACCGGGCCTATATCCCCTATTCCCACTTTCCGGTGGGGGCGGCGCTGGAGTGCGCCGACGGCACGGTTTTCACCGGCTGCAACATTGAAAACGCCGCCTACGGCTGCACCATCTGCGCCGAGCGCACCGCCATCTTCAAGGCCGTCAGCGAGGGGCACCGGGACTTTGTGCGCATCGTCATTGCCGGACGGAGCGAGGACTACTGCGTGCCCTGCGGCTCCTGCCGCCAGGTGATGATGGAGTTTGCCCCGGAGATGGAGGTCATCTGTCTCAACGGCCGGGGCCAGGCCAAGAGCTTCCGCCTGCGGGAGCTGCTGCCCTACGGCTTCGACCAGAGCTGGCTGTAAAAAAATCATCGTGCGCCGCCGGTCTGCGCTTTCCGCGCAGGCCGGCGGTTTGTTATCCCTTTTCTTCGGGTTCCGGCATTTTTTGCGCCATGTTCCTGTTAACATAATTATGTGGAAAACCCTGTGGATAATGTGCAAAACCCTTGCGGATACCGGATACCGGCCCGGTTGCAAAAGAATTATGGGGACCCGCGCCTGCGCCCGCACCTCGCGCCCCACGCCCGCACCCGCGCCCGCACCCACGCCCGCGTCTGCGCCCGCGCCCGGCCGGGCGCTTTTAAAGCGCCCAAGCCCCCGGGAACCGGCCCGCTTCCTGTCGCTTCGCGTCCGGAAATTGAATATTACCGCGTATTTCCCCGGAAATTGTTGCAGGAATGCGCGGGGTTTCTTGCCTTGCAAATATTGCATATATGTACAATATATGGTATAATAACTGCATATGCGCCTGTGATATATTTGTTGCCGGAGCGGCGCTCCGGCGTGCTGAAGCCAAAAATACTTTTTGGGAAAATGGAGGAAAAATTGCGATGACGCGCGAACAGCTTCTGAAAAATCTGGAAAGCCCTAAAGGTGAAATCGACGTTGTGCTGGATACGGACACCTTTAACGAAACGGACGACCAGTACGCGCTGGCCTATCTCGTGCTCAATGGGGACAGGCTTCACCTGAAAGGCCTGTACGCCGCGCCGTTCACCATGGAGGGCAAGGCGAAGGACGCAGCGGAGGGCATGGAAAAGAGCTACCGGGAAATTCTGCACATCCTGTCTCTCATGGGCAGGGAGGACCTGCATGCGCTCGCCCTGCGCGGCTCGGACCGCTATCTGCCCGACGAGAACACGCCTGTGGATTCCGCCGCCGCGCGCCGCCTGGCCGCGCTCGCCATGGAGTACACGCCCGAGCGTCCGCTCTACGTCGTCGCCATCGGCGCGATTACGAACGTCGCCTCCGCACTGCTGATCAACCCCGAAATCCGGGAGCGGATCGTGATTGTGTGGCTGGGCGGGCACGCCTACCACTGGGAGGACACGAAAGAATTCAACATGTACCAGGACGTGGCCGCCGCGCGGGTCGTGTTCGGCTGCGGCGCGCCGCTCGTGCAGCTTCCCTGCATGGGCGTTGTGAGCCATTTTGTAACCACCGGCCCGGAGCTGGAAGCGCACCTGCGCGGGAAGAACAGCCTGTGCGACTACCTGGTCGATCTGACGACCAGCGAATCGCTGTTCTACGGCGGCAACGACTGCTGGAGCCGCATCGTCTGGGACGTCACGGCCGTCGCCTGGCTGCTGGGCGGCGACTATCTGCGCGACCGGCTGACGGACAGCCCCCTGCCAGAGTACGACGGGACGTACAGCTTCCCCGATGGCCGGCACCCCATCAAATATGTCCACTATGTCGACCGCGACAAGCTGTTTTCCGACCTGTTCGCCAAACTGGGCGGCAATTAAACAAACGCAAATAACGGAGGAAGATGTATTCCATGGCAAAAAAACCGGCGTACGACAATGAAAGCATACAGTCCCTAAAGGGCGCGGACCGGGTGCGCAAGCGTCCGGGCGTCATGTTCGGCTCGGACGGCATCGAGGGTTGCCAGCACTCGTTTTTCGAGATTCTTTCCAACTCCATCGACGAGGCGCGCGAGGGCTACGGGAACCGGATCACCGTCACGCGCTACAGCGACTGTTCGCTCGAGGTGGAGGATATGGGGCGCGGCTGCCCGGTCGATTTTAACGAGGCCGAACAGCGCTACAACTGGGAGCTCGTGTTCTGCGAGCTGTACGCGGGCGGCAAGTACAACAACCTCATGGGCGACCATTACGAGTACTCGCTCGGGCTCAACGGCCTGGGCGCCTGTGCGACCCAGTACGCCTCCGCGTATATGGACGTGCGCGTGCGGCGCGACGGATTCGAGTACAGCCTGCACTTTGAAAAGGGCGAGAATATCGGCGGCCTGCACAAGGAGCCCACCGACCGGGGGAAAAAGACGGGCACCACCATCCGCTGGAAGCCCGACCTGGAGGTCTTTACCGACATCGACATCCCGGTGGACTACTACACCGACGTGCTCAAGCGCCAGGCGGTGGTCAACGCCGGGGTCACCTTCCGCTTTCGGGAGGAGACCGCCCCTAATAAATTTTCCACCACCGATTTTCAGTATGAGAACGGC
>CAJLRT010000256.1 GCA_905209135.1 uncultured Eubacteriales bacterium | reverse complement strand
GGACTTTATCGTCGCGGTCGACGTGGGGGACACGTCCCTGTTCGGCCCCTCGCTGGAGCGCTTTGCCGACCGCGTCCACCTGTGTATAGACCACCATCCCTCCAATAAGAAGTACGCGAAGTACAACGTGATCGACGCAAAGGCCGCGGCGGTGGGCGAGATTATGCTCGATATCATTCTGGAAATGCGGGTGGATATGAGCCGTGAAATCGCCGACTCGCTCTATACTGCCATCGCGACCGACTCGGGGTGCTTCCAGCACAGCAGCACCACGGCGACCACGCTGCGCAAAGCCGCGAAAACAGTCGATCTCGGCGCGGATATTACATACCTCAACAACCACCTGTTCGTGGTCAAGAGCAAGGAAAAATTCGAGCTGGAGCGGCTCGCCATCCAGAACATGCGCTTTTTCAAGAACAACAGCATCGCCTTTATGGTCCTGTCTCTGGATATGATGAAGCAGTCCGGCGCGAGCCTGGACGACGTGGATGGGATCGCGGCTCTGCCCCGCCAGATCGAAGGCGTCAGCGTAGGGGTCACGATGCGCGAAATCAACGACGGCGAGTACCGCGTCTCCGCCCGGTCGGACGGACATATCAACATGTCGGAAGTCTGCCAGCGTCTGGGCGGGGGCGGGCATGTGCGCGCCGCCGGGTGCGTGCTGTCCGGACCGACCGACGAGGTGATCGACCGGATCCTGCAGGAAGTGCTCAAAGAGTACAAGGAAGTGGACGAACAGTGACGGGGCTCGTTCCGCTCGACAAGGCGGAGGGCGAGCTGTCCCGCCGCGCCATGGCTGCCGCCGCACGGCTGTTCGGCGAGCGGCATGCCGGACATGCAGGGACGCTCGACCCGCTCGCGACCGGCGTACTGCCCGTTCTGCTGGGCCGGGCGTGCAAGCTGCTGCCCTTTCTGCCGCAGGGGAAACGGTACACTGCCGGCGTGCAGTTCGGCTACTGTACCGACACTGCGGATATTACGGGCCGGCGTGTGCGGGAGAACCCCAAAATGCCGGAAGAGAGCGAGATTCTCGGCATTCTGCCCCGGTTTACCGGGAAAATAGAGCAGATTCCGCCCATGTACGCGGCGGTCAAGCACGGCGGCCGTCCGCTGTACGAGTATGCGCGCGCAGGACGGCAGGTGGAGCGCCGGCCGCGTTCGGTCGAGATCTACGCGCTCTCGCTGCTGGAATACGACCCTGTCTCCATGACCGCCGTGCTGGACGTGCGCTGTTCAGGCGGCACCTATGTGCGCACCCTGTGCGAGGATATTGCGGCGGCCCTGGGCGCCGCGGCGGCGCTGCGCAGTCTGCGCCGCACCCTGAGCGCGGGCGTCGGCATCGACGCGTGCTACAGCCAGGCGCAGCTGGAGGACATGTGCGCCGCAGGGCGGCTGCATGAAGCCGTATACAGCGCCGAGGCGCTGTTTTCGCACCTGGAACGCCGGACCGTACCGCCGGAGGGGGAGACGTATTACCGCAACGGCGGCGCAATCCGTGAGGACAGGCTGGACGGCGCGCTCACCGGCGAACTGTACCGGGCGTACAGCGCCGGCGGCGCGTTTCTCGGGCTCGGCGGGGCGGTGCCCGCGCCGGACGGGCCGCATTTGAAATCGGTTTGGACGGAGGAACTATAAAAATGCAGGTCTACACGCCGCAGACGGGCTATTGCGCCGACGCGCCCATCGTGCTCGCCCTCGGCAATTTCGACGGCGTGCACGTCGGACACGCGGCCCTGCTGCGCCGCGCCGCCGCGCTTGCGCGGGAAAAGGGAGTTCCCTCCGGCGCGCTCATCTTTGAGCGCGACCCGGAAAACATTATGGCGCGCACCTGTATCTCGCCGTATATCACGACCAACGCGGAAAAGGCGCGGCAGATACACAGGCTCGGCGTCGACCGGGTGATCTATATCCCCTTTGACCGGGAGACGTCCTCCCTGACGCCCGAGGCGTTCGTTGCGCGGCTGCAGGACGTGTACCGCGCGGCCGCCGTTGTCTGCGGATTCCATTACCGGTTCGGCTACCGCGCCGCCGGGAATGCGGGCGATCTGAAATATCTGTGCGAACAGCGCGGCATCGGGTGTGAAATCATCAGCCCCGTAACCCGCGACGGGCTTGTCGTGAGCTCCACGCTCATCCGCAACCTAGTGCGGGCGGGGAACATGGACCTGTGCCGAGAGCTGCTCGGCCGACCCTATTCCATTGAAGCGGTAGTGGAGCAGGGCAAGCGCCTGGGCCGCGACCTGGGGTTTCCCACCATCAACCAGCATATCAGCGAGCACGCGCTGCTGCCCGCGTTCGGCGTGTATGCAACGCGCGCGCAGGTGCGCGGCGCGTGGCACCCGTCGGTCACGAACATAGGCGTCCGGCCCACGGTGGAAAAAACGGAGCGCTCCAATCTCGAAACGCACATCATCGGTATAAATGAAATGCTGTACGGGGATACTGTTAAAGTCGAGTTTTACCATAAGCTGCGCGGCGAACAGAAGTTTCGAGACGTACAGGCGCTCAAGGCCGCCGTCATG
>CAJLRT010000255.1 GCA_905209135.1 uncultured Eubacteriales bacterium | reverse complement strand
CTACACTCTTTCCCTACACGACGCTCTTCCGATCTCTGAGCAGGACGACACGGCTGTGACCCGGCTGCACAGCCTGCCGGACGCGGACGAAACAGCCCTCAACCGGGTGGAGCTGATCGAGGGACGGATGCCGGAGAGCCCCGGCGAGTGCGTGATTGAAACGGGCGGATACCTGTTCAGCGTCCCCATTGAAATCGGCGACACGCTGACGGTGTCCGACGACAACGATGATTTGACCGATACGCTCGCCGTGGATTCCTTTACGGTCGTGGGCACGGTAAAGAGCGCCTATTATTTTTCCATCGAACGGGAGCACAGCACGGTCGGCAGCGGCACGGTTGAGCTGATCCTGTACACGCAGCAGCGGAGCTTCAGTTTAGAAGTGTATACGGACATATTCGCCACGGTTTCGGGCGCGCAGGCGCTGAACTGCTTTTCGGACGAATACGGCGAACTTGTTGGCAATACGACGGACGAGCTGGAAACGCTGGCCGCTGCCCGCGAGGCCGCCCGGCGCGACGAACTGGTCGCGGACGCGAGGGCGGAGCTGGACGAGGCCTGGGCCGAATACCTGGCCGAGCGCGACGATGCGGAGAAAGAGTTGGCCGATGCCGAGCAGGAGCTCGCCCGCGGCCGGGCGGAACTGGAGAGCCAGCGCGCCAAACTCGCCGACGGACGCGCCCAGTACGAGGCGGGCCTTTCCGAATACGAAGCCGGCCTGGCCGCCTTCGAGAGTGAGATTGCAAAACAGCGCGAAGCGCTGGAAACGGGCCGTGAAGAGGTATCGCTCAAACGAGAAGAGCTCACTGCCATGCAGGCCCGGCTGGACGCGAACAAAGAGACGATAGACGCGCTGCGTCCCTTTGTGGACCAGGACCCGCAGATTGCGGCGCAGGTTGCGGAGTACGATGCGAACGTGGCCGTCGTCGCCGAGGGCTTCACGATGCTGGAGGCCAAAGCGGCGGAACTGGAAGCGGGCGCGCAGGCGCTGGAGGAGACGGCTGCGCAGACGCAGGCCGAATTCGACGCCGCAAAGGCGGAGCTGGACGAGACCCGGCGCTCGCTGGACAGCGGCGCGGCGGCGCTTGCCGCTGCGCAGGAAGATCTTGCGGCGGGCGAAGCGGAGTATGAGCAGGCCAGGCAGGACGCGCAGCAGGCGTTTACGGACGCGGAGCGGGAGCTGGAAGACGCGGAAGCGGACATTGCGGATATTCCGGAGGCCGAATGGTACCTGTTTGACAGGGGCGACAACCTCGGCTTTGAGAGTTTCCGCAAAAACGCGGACAACCTGGAGGCGATTGCGAAAATCTTCCCGCTGTTTTTCTTCCTGATCGCGGCGCTGGTTTCGCTGACGACGATGACGCGGCTTGTGGAGGAAGAGCGCGGCCTGATCGGCACGCTCAAAGCGCTCGGCTATAGAAACGGCGCGATTGCGGCGAAATATCTGATATATGCGGGAGTGGCAAGCGTATCCGGCAGCGTGCTCGGATTCAGCCTCGGCTTCAAAGTGTTCCCGGCCATTCTCTGGAACGCCTATGAGATGATGTATACTCTGCCGCCGCTGCTCACGCCTTTCCACTGGGGGTATGCGGCGCTGTCGTCCGCCGCGGCGATTCTGCTGTGCCTTGCCGCCACGTATTCCGCCTGCCGGCATTCGCTGGGCCTGTCTCCGGCGCGCCTGCTGCATCCGCGCGCGCCCAAGGCCGGAAAACGCGTGTTTCTGGAACGGATTACGCCGCTGTGGAAGCGCCTGAAGTTCACGCAGAAAGTAACGGTCCGCAATCTGCTCCGGTATAAAAAGCGCTTTTTCATGACGGTGATCGGCATTGCCGGCTGTACGGCGCTGCTGGTCGCGGGCTTCGGCCTGCGCGACAGCATCAACGATATAGTCGATAAGCAGTTTTCCGAGATCTACCAGTACAACATGATCGTCAGCCTCAGAAACAGCGCGCCCATGCAGAAGGGGACGGCGCTGCGCGCGCTGTTGGACGATCCGCAGTATATTTCCGGGTACACGCTGGCGAGCCAGGAGGCCGCGACCGTGTCTGCCGGCGGCAAGTCGCAGGATGTGACGCTGTGCGTGCCGGAGGACACCCAGGCGCTGCCCTCGTTTGTGACGCTGCGGGACCGCCGCACGCACGACCCGGTTTTGTTTGAGTCGGACAGCGCCATTCTTACGGAAAAGCTGGCGGAACAGCTCGGTGCGGAGGTCGGCGACCGTGTGCAGGTCGACCTGGGCGACGGCTGTGTGGCCGACGTTACAGTGACCGGCATTACGGAAAACTACCTGTCCGGTTACATGTATCTCGCGCGAGAGGTCTATGAATCCGCCTTTGGGCAGGAGCCGGCGTTCCATACCCTGTACGGCGTGGCGCCGGACGCGGACGCCCAGCGGCGCGACGAGATTTCGGCGCGGATTCTCAGGCAGGAGGATGTGAACGGCGTATCCTTTACCAATACGATTGAGGAAAATTTCCAGGATATGCTCAGCAAGATCGACTATATCGTCATCGTGCTGATCGTCAG
>CAJLRT010000254.1 GCA_905209135.1 uncultured Eubacteriales bacterium | reverse complement strand
TCCGGGCAATAGGCAGAATAAAAAAGAGGGGGCGGGCCCCCTCTTTTTTATTCTGCGCCGTTATTCCGTGATTGCGCAGGCCTCGGCCCCGCCGCCCTGGACGCGGTAGGTCTGCACTTCCATCGGCTGCAGCGACGTTTCAAATTCAGCGCCGAACGCGGGCATGCGCACATGCACGCGCTGCGCTTTCAGGTCCGGGTTGTAGAGCCGGACTGTGTATCCGTTCCCATCGAACGCCCGTTTCAGCGAGGACAGCTCCACGACCGGATTGTCCAGTACGCAGCCCGCCGCCGGCTTTTCGCCCGCGCCCTGCGGGAAGAAGCTGAGCGCCATGGGCGGCTGGTTGAGAAGCAGGCTTTCCGTGTTGACCCGCTCCAGCCGCGCGGCCGCCTCCGAAGCGTTGATCTGGAACCCGAACTGGCGCTCGCCCTGGTCCATGTGCTCCCCGAACCGGTCCTGGCGCATGATCCGGCGCCCCTCTATCGGGTGCGCGCAGTAGGCCGGCGTGCGCAGCAGCGTCATGCGCAGCGCGCCGTTCTCGGCGCTGAGCGCATAGGTGCCCGTATTGGAAACGCTCAGCGCGTGCGTCCCGTCGTGCAGCAGCGCATAGTCCTGCGCCGTGCACTCCAGCCCGTCGCTGCGCAGGGTATCGAGCCCGAACGGGGCCTTGCCGTACAGCGCGGCGTCCTGCAGCGCGGTCTCAAGGCTGTATTTGAACATGGTATTCTTCGCCGCCGTGATCAGGCGGATATGCACGCCGATCGCGCTGTCGTTTTTCGGGAACGTATAGCGGATCACCGCCTGCCCCTGCGGGCCGGTGAACACGCATTCGGCAATGGTGCGCACCGGGCCGTTCTCTATGATGTGCACAGCGTCCAGCGCGGGCACCTCCAGCGCGCAGATTTCGGCTGTCTGCTCCGGCGTGGCGAGACGCAGGCTGCCGGTTACGTTCTGGAAGCCCTGAATGTACATGCCCCACGAATCCTCTATGTCCTGAATCACGAGCACCTCTCCGCTGGGCGCGGACAGGTATTCTTTCCCGCCGACCGCATAGCTTTCCAGCAGTCCGCTTTTTCTGTTCAGGCGCGCCGTGTAGCCCCTGCCGGAAAAACAGAAGCAGTCCGCATCGGCCGCGATCTCCTGTGCGGGCGGCTGCGGGAGCAGCTCGGAGCGCAGGTTGAACCGCGTCATGCCGGAGGGGGCCAGCGTGCCCCGGAACGCCACGCGCTTGCGCCAGTTGATCGGGATATTGCTGTATTCCTTCTCCACCTGCGAATCCAGGCGGCGGCCCGCCTCGTCGTAGACGAGTATGTCGACAAACTGATCGCCCAGGTACTGGTCGGCCAGCATGAATTCACAGACGATATCCGTTTCCACCTCATACGGGTGCGGGTTGTATATCAGCACGGGGATTTCTCCGTCCCGCGCCGGCGTCTGCCCGGCGGAGAGCCGGAAAAACGCCTTGATGCGCATGCGCTCCGCCTCCATCAGCCCGTGGCCGAGCAGGCGCAGCCCGCCCTCCTCCACCGGCTGGATGGAAGAGCCCGGCAGCACGTCGTGGAACTGTGCGAACATCAGGTCTTTCCAGGCCGTGTCCAGTTCCTTTTCAGGATACTCCGCCAGCCCCTGCACCTGTGCGCAGGCCAGCATTTTTTCCGCGGCGAGCAGCTCGTTTTCCAGCCTGCGGTGCTGCTGCTTGATCCGGACCTGGGAACTGTAGCAGCCGACCATGGTGTGGTGCAGGGACTTTTCATACACCGGCCAGTCCTCCTCCCCGCAGGCGGCGAAGAACTCCTCCGGCGTCGCATGCATAAACGCCACGTCCCCGGATGCCTCCATCATTGCGCCGATCTTTTCCAAATCCACCCGGGACGGCCCGCCGCCGTGGTTGCCGACGCCCCACAGCACGGCGCCGTTTTCTTCCCCGATCTGCCGCTCCATCACGTCCAGAATGCGCTTGTCCGCCTGCCCGAGCGGCGAATTGTACAGGCCGGGCATCCAGAGAACGCGCACTTCGCTTCCTGCAAACCCCTTCCAAACAAACCGGTCCGCGCCCGGTACCGGATGGAACGGACGGCAGATGATGTAGCTGTCGTACCCGCTTTTCGCCATGATCTGGACAATGCCCCGGGAATGCCCGAACGGGTCGAAGTTGATCGCCGTGGTCGGCTCCGCGCCGAACTTTTCGCGGAAGTAACGGCGGCCCGTGCTGATCTGCCGCACAATCGACTCCCCGTGCGGGATATTGCAGTCCGGCTGGACAAACCAGCCGCCCATGATATGCCAGCGCCCTTTCCTCACAAGCGCCTCGATCCGCCGGAACAGTTCCGGCTCGTACTCCTCTATCCACTGGTAGAGCAGCGACTCGTTGTGGTTGAATACAAACGCGTCGTTCTTTTCGCAAAGCTCCGCCGCCACGCGAAACGTGGAGAGCGCGGTGCCTACGCCCTCCGTCCATTCCCACTGCCACATGGGATCGATATGCGCGTTGCAGATCAGATACATCCGTTTCATAGCCATTCTCCTCTCATTT
>CAJLRT010000253.1 GCA_905209135.1 uncultured Eubacteriales bacterium | reverse complement strand
CTTTCCCTACACGACGCTCTTCCGATCTGGTATTCAAGGGCCGGCTGGCAGGCGACGGCGGCGTGCTGGAGCTCGTGTTTTTCAACCAGCGCTGGGCCGCGCAGGCGCTCCAGCCCGGCACGCTCTATCTCTTTTACGGCAGGATCGAGGGGAGCGCGCTCAAAAAGGAGATTGTAAACCCCTATTTCGAACCGGCCGGCGAGACGCGGGAGGGACGGATCCTGCCCCTGTACCGGCTGACTGCGGGACTGACGCAGAGCGTTGTGCGCAAAGCGGCGGACGCCGCCCTCGCGCTCTTCCCTGAAAACGGAGACGAAATCCTCAGCGACAGCCTGCGCATGGAAAATCGGCTCGCCACGCGCGCCTATGCCCTGCGCAACATCCATTTCCCGCGCGACCGGCACGCGCTCGAGCTTGCCCGGCAGCGCCTGGTATTCGAGGAGCTGCTTGTATTTCAGGCCGCCCTGCAGCGGCTGCGGCGGGCGGAGCGCACAGAAACCAGGCTGAATATAAATACAGAAGTAGACCTCGCCCCCTTTATGCAGGCCGTCGGCTTTCGGTTCACCGGCGCGCAGCAGCGGGCGGTGGACGAATGTCTTGCCGACATGCGGCGCGGCATATGCATGAACCGGCTCATCCAGGGGGACGTCGGCAGCGGAAAGACGGCGGCCGCCGCCGCGCTGATCTACGTCGTTGCCAAAAACGGGATGCAGGCGGCGCTCATGGCGCCCACCGAAGTGCTCGCCGTGCAGCACTACCAGACCCTCTCTCCCCTGTTCGCCGCACTTGGCCTGCGCACGGGCCTGCTCACCGGCGGCACGCCCGCAAAACAGCGGCGGGAGACGCTCGCCGCGCTGGCGGACGGCGGGATCGAACTGCTGATCGGGACGCACGCCGTCATTTCGGACGACGTCCGGTTTCACCGCCTCGCCCTCGTCGTCACCGACGAACAGCACCGGTTCGGGGTCGGCCAGCGCGAGCGGCTGCAGCAAAAGGGCGCGCAGCGCCCGCATGTGCTCGTCATGTCCGCAACCCCCATCCCCCGCACCCTGGCGTTAATCCTGTACGCGGAGCTGGACATCAGCGTGATCGACGAGCTGCCGCCGGGCCGCAGGCCGGTCCGCACCATCCATGTGGATTCCACCTACCGCGAACGGCTCTACGGCTTCGTCAAAAAGCAGGCGCAGGAGGGGCGGCAGGCCTATATCATCTGCCCGCGGGCCGAGGACGAGACGGAAAGCGAGCTCAAATCGGTAGGGCAGCTTTGCGCGGAACTCGCCCAGGGCTATCTGAAGGGGCTTCGCGTCGAATGCATTTACGGGCGCATGGCAAAAAAGAAAAAGGATGAGCTCATGCGCGCTTATGCGGCCGGCGAGATTGACGCGCTCGTCTCCACCACCGTGGTGGAGGTGGGCGTCAACGTGCCCAACGCGACGGTCATGGTCATTGAGAATGCGGAGCGGTTCGGGCTTGCGCAGCTGCATCAGCTCCGGGGCCGGGTCGGACGCGGAGCGGCGCAGTCCTACTGTATCCTCGTCTCGGACGCGGACGCCGGCACAGCCGCCGAACGGCTGGAGATCATGACAAAGACCAACGACGGTTTCAAAATCAGCCAGAAAGACCTGGAGCTGCGCGGCCCCGGCGAGTTTTTCGGCGACCGCCAGTCCGGACTGGCGCGGTTCAAAATCGCCGATCTGATGACCGACATGCGGGTCGTACAGCAGTCGCAGGCCGCCCTGCAGCGGATTCTGGAACGGGACCCGCGGCTGGAAACGCCGGAAAACGCGGCGCTCAAGGCCGCCGTGGACAAACTGCTCGGCGCATACGAAGCCGGCACGCTCTGAAAATCCGCTTCCTATACGGTAAAAAAGCCCCGCGGACAGGTCCGCGGGGCTTTTTGCAGCCGGGCTACGCGCCTTACGCGCCTTCCCGGTCCGCCGGCGCGTCCGGTTTTTCGGCGCGGAACACCCAGTCCTTCTGCATGGTATAACTGAAAAAGAACAGGGCGGAGTCCACCAGGATTTTGACGGCGGTGGGCGGGATCTTCGTCAGGTGCACGAGAATGTCCGTCACAAATGCGGACAGGGTGATCTGCAGTATGCACACGACCAGGTAGCGGAACATGGTCCTGGCCGTCCGCTCCCTGCTTTTAAATATGGTCTTTTTGTTGATAATATAATTGAAGGAGGCCGAAAACGCCCTTGCAATATAGGCCGCGGCAGGGATGGCGAACCGCACCGAAGCGTCGCGCAGGACGGGGACGAGAATGGTAAACAGGATGATATCGAGCGCGTACGAGCTGAGCGACGAGACGAGAAACTTTAAAAACACGGCGTAGATACGCAGCGAATCCAGAAGCGGCCGGAAATGCGTGCGCGTATTCTGCCCTGCCTTTGGCGGAGCGACCAGCACCTCTTGGATGGGTATATCCAGCTCTTTCGTGTCAAGCAGGACGTTCATCTCATACTCGTACCGCTCGCCCTCCGTCGCCAGAAACCGGAGCATCAGCTCGCGGGACATGCCGCGCAGCGCGGTCTGGG
>CAJLRT010000252.1 GCA_905209135.1 uncultured Eubacteriales bacterium | reverse complement strand
CGCAGATGCTTCTGGAACGCTGCGCGAAAAACGACATTATCCTGGAGGTCGAATCCGGCGTTGTGGGCGGGGAAGAAGACGGCGAGGACAACAGCGGCGTTCCGCACGACGAACTGTATACCACTTCGGAGGACATGCTCAAGCTCTACGGCGCGCTGCACGGGAAAGGCGAATTCATCTTTGCCGCTACCTTTGGAAACGTGCACGGCGTGTATCAGCCGGGCAACGTCAAGCTCAACCCCAAGGTCCTGCGCGACGGCCAGGCCGCACTGAAAAAAGAGTACGGGGAGGACGCGAAATTTCTGTATGTATTCCACGGAGGTTCCGGGTCCGGCAAGGACGAGATAGAAGAAACGCTCCATTACGGCGTGATCAAAATGAACGTGGATACGGACACGCAGTATGCGTTTACCCGGCCCATTGCCGCGCATATGTTTGAGAATTATGACGGCGTGCTGAAAGTCGATGGGGATGTGGGGGATAAAAAAGTTTATGATCCGCGCTCCTATATGAAAAAAGCGGAGAAAAATATGGCGCTGCGCGTGGTGGAGGCCTGCAACGACCTGCACTCCGCCGGAAAAACGATGTTTCATAAGGCATAGCCAACGTATAGTTCCCGGATGTTTGAGCCGGCAGGGCATTGTCCTGCCGGCTTTTATGCATTTTGAATTATGATCTTGCCACCGTCTGGATGCATTTCTTATTGTGCCGCGTTTCTTTGGAAAACTTTTGTACGATGCGTGTGGAAATAATATATATTATATCCTTTAATAATATAAAAATATTTTATATAATTTAGTAAGCACAAAATAAATTCTTTGATTTATGAATATTGATTGGTTATATGCGGAACATTTACCAATAATTACTAGTCAAAATAAACGAAAATGAATTTCCTGTGAAATTAATGTTGTAATATTATTTCGCTTATGTGATAATAAAAACAAGTAATAACGCAAATAGCGTTATAGTAATCGACAGAAAGCCATGAATGACAACAGGGAGTGACAGAAGATGAAGAAACAGACGTTAAAAGGAATCAGTCTGCTGGTTATCGCAGTGCTGCTCATCTCGCAGGTCGGCGCGACGCAGCCGCTGACGGCGGAAGAAATGGCGCCGGCAGAAGAAACGACGGAGCTGGGCGTGCCTTACAGCGAAATACCGCTGGAGCTGACGCCGCAGATGCTGGATGAGCGGAATCATGTGCGCCGCGTGCGGGACGAGGAAGTCCAGGAAAACATGGCGGTGTTTGAAAACGCGGACGGAACGCGGACAGCATACCTGTTTTCGGAAGATATCTGGTACGAGGACGAAGCTGGCGAAAAGCAGGACTACGGGAAAGAGCTGGTCGCAGCGGCGGAAAGCGGGATTGCATACAGGACGGTGTCGGGGTCCGGGGAATTGCAGCTGCCTGCGACACTGTCCGCAGACACGCCTATCGCGTATGAGCAGAACGGCTTGAAGATTACAATGGCGCCGACGCTGGACCGTGTGGTGAGTGTTCCCCTGCCGCCGGCTCCGGGAGCTGAAGCGGCTGCTGGAATAGACGATCCGCTGACAGCGGAGGATGGGCAAACAGAGAATAGTGAGAATATACTGGAACAGGACGCCATGGTTGAGACATCGGTGCAGGAGGCGACCAACGCCGAAACGCCGCTGCAGACCAATGAAATAGCCGGAGATCCGGAGTCGGAGTCCGGTATGGAGACATCAAGTGAGACGGCCGCAGAACCGGCGGGACAGAATGAATCGACAGCAGAGGCAACTGGTTCTGCGGCCCTGCAGGGCGAAGCATCTAATGGTACGGACGCGGAGGAGGCCGTCGACGGGGCGCTGGACGAAGATGAACTGCTGGCGGAGATTCCGGAGGTCGCCGAGCCCGTATACTCGCACCTGGCGGACAACACGATCGTCCAGGTAGACGCGTCCCGGAATCTGCTGGAACAGGTGGGCGATCAGTTGCTGGGAGCGCGCCGCGCATCGCTGCAGGAGACGGTATCAGCGGATAGCGGCCGGACGGCGGAGCTGGTGTCCTACAGCCGCGCGTTTATCGACGCGGCGGTGGAGTACAAGTGCGTGCCGCTGCTGCACGGCTTTAAAAATGAGATTGTGCTCAACAGTGAAAACAATGCGAACACCTATTCGTTCATCACGGACTTTGACGGGCTGACTCCGCAGGATTCGACGGGGTATTCCATACCGCTTACAGACGAAACCGGCGAAGTCGTGTCCTATCTCGCGCTGGAAGAACTGAGAGACGCGTCGGGGAATTACAGCATGGAAAACGTGATCGACATTGCGCAGTATGCGGACGGGCGGTATCTGGTCACGATCACGCTGGACGAGGCGTTTCTGGACGACGAAGACACGGTCTACCCGGTGACGGCCGCGGCGTCGTCGACGGGCTGGCTGTACCACACCAGCATGGACGACACGCACATCATGCAGTCTGTCCCCACCACAAACTACTACAGCGCGACGGTAATGTATATGGGCAGGTGGGCGAGCTATCCGGCGCGTATTATGATGCAGTTTGTGTTTACCGACGCGCTGAAG
>CAJLRT010000251.1 GCA_905209135.1 uncultured Eubacteriales bacterium | reverse complement strand
TATGCCCGCGCGTCCTGCCGCGCGCCCGCGCCCGGCGCTTTCGCCGCGCCTATGCCTGCGCGCCCTGCCGCGCTCCCGCGCCCGGCGTTTTTGCCGCGCCTATGCCCGCGCGTCCTGCCGCGCGCCCGCGCCCGGCGCTTTCGCCGCGCCTATGCTCGCGCGCCCTGCCGCGCACCCGCGCCCGGCGCTTACCACGCGGGCGGCAACTGCTTTACAAAGAGCAGGAAATCCGCAAGAGAGCCGTGGCGGTACGCGTCCGCATCGCCGCCGCCCTCTATAAAGTCCGTTACAAGGTAGGTCTGCATCCCCAGCAGCGCCGCCGGAATCATATCCTCTTTTATGTTGTTGCCGGCCATCAGGCAGTGTTCCGCCGCTTTGCCGGCCTGCGCCAGAATCCGGCGGTAGTAGTCCGGATTGGGTTTGCTGTATACGCTCGTCTCATAGGTGGTGACGAGCTCGAAGTCGGAGACATGCAGGCCCAGGCAATCCAGCCGCGTCTCGTACGCCGCGAGCGGGAAGATGGGGTTGGATGCGAGAATCACGGTGTAGCCCTTTTCGCGCAGCGTGGCAATGATTTCGCGCGACGCGGTGAACCCGGCGGGAACCAGGTCCCGCACAGCGTAGAACTCCTCGCTGTAAAACCTGTCAAGAATCGGCTCGAGCGCGCGGACCTGTTCGCCAAGCTGGTTAGAAAACGCCTCCCAGAACGCGTCGCGGTTGGGTCGCGTCCCGTCGTTTTTCACCATGGCGGCCGTCCCGGCCCACAGCGCGTCTATAAACGGCTTTTTCTCATAGCCGTAGGGCGCCGCTTTTTTAATCAGCTCCCGGAAGTAGGTCTGCGTAAAGGTCTCCTGGTCGGTTGGGAACAGCGTCCCGTCCAGATCGATCAGTATGGTATCCAGCATATATGTCTCCTGTTCCTTGCTTTTTGGAATGTCCCGAAAAGGTGTGCCTGCGCCGCCCGCGTCCGCGATTTCGCTGCAGGCGGCTTTTCCCTGCTGCGCGTCCGCGCCGGCCTGATATTGCCGCGCGGCGCACAAATGTGCGCCGCGCAGCCTGCTTTTTTATTCCCGCATAATATGCGGTATGCGCCGCCGCGCCGGGCCCTGCCGCGAAAGGCCGCCCGCCCGGCCGTCAGCGCGCGGCGGTATAGATGGCGCGCACGTCCGCAAGATGCAGCGTTTGGAACGCGCCGATGGTTCCGCCCGGGCTTCTGCTCACGCAGGCGCGCGCCAGCGCGTCGATCTGTTCGTCGGTGAGCGTAAATCCCTCCAGCTCCGCAATGCTTGTGGGCATGCCGATAGAGCGGAAGAAATCCTCCATCGCGCAGATTCCCGCGAGCGCCGTCTGTTCGTCGTCCGCGCCGGCCTGTACGCCGAGCACGTTTACGGCGATTTTTGCAAACCGGCGCGGGTTGGTTTTGTACACATGCCTGGCCCAGCTTCCCCACACGGCCGCAATGCCCGCGCCGTGCGCGCTGTCGAACATGCCGCCCAGCTCGTGCTGGAGCATGTGCGGCGCAAAGTCGGTCGCCTGTCCGCAGCCGGTGAGCCCGTTGTGGGAGAGCGCGCCCGCCCACATGATCTCGGCGCGGGCGTCATAGTCGTCCGGCTTGCGCATAACGACAGCCGCGTTCCGAATAACGGTGCGCAGCAGCCCCTCGCTGATTTCGTCGGTTATCTCCATGGGCCGCTCGGTCGGCGTGAAATACCGGTCGAGCGTGTGCATCATAATGTCCACAATCCCCGAAGCGGTCTGGTAGGGGGGCAGGGTATAGGTGAGGGCGGGGTTCATAATCGAGAACACCGGCCTGCATATATCGTTGTCGAGCGGCATTTTTCTGTGCTCGTCGGTGATGACGGTGGACATGCTCATCTCGCTGCCGGCCGCGGCGAAGGTGAGTATGGTGGCGACGGGCAGCGAGCGCTGCGGCGTCCGCTTGCGCAGATAGAAGTCTTTCACGTCGCCCTCGTCGGCCGCGCCGACGCCGATGGCCTTGGCGGAGTCGATCACGCTGCCGCCGCCGATGGCCAGGATGAAGTCCACGCCCCGCTCTCTGCACAGCTCGACGCCCTCGTACACCTTGGCAAGCCGGGGATTGGGCTGCACGCCGCCCAGCTCCGTGTGTCGGATTCCCAACCCGTCAAACTGTGCCTTCACGTCGTCGAGCAGGTCCAGCCGCTCGGCGGTGCCGCTGTAATGGACGAGCACGTTCGTGCCGCCGAACTCACGGACAAGCAGGCCCGTTTTTTCCTGCGCGCCGCGCCCGAAGAAAATCTTGGTGGGCGCGTAGTATTCAAAATCAATCATATCGGTATCCCCGTTCAGCTCTCGCTGGAAAAGGGCGTCCCGCATTCCGGGCAGAACCGGGGCGTTTCGCCGGACTCCGGCGTATAGCCGCACTTGCCGCACTTCGCCTGCTCCGGCTTTTTCTTGCCGCAGGCGGAGCAGAACGCACCGCTGTTTTTCTCGCCGCAGGCGCAGGTCCAGCCGCCGTCCTCCGGTTTCGGCTTGCCGCAGGCGGATCAGAACGCGCCGCTGTTTTTCTCGCCGCAGG
>CAJLRT010000250.1 GCA_905209135.1 uncultured Eubacteriales bacterium | reverse complement strand
ATCCTGCCCAGGTTCGTATAGGGCGGCTCGTGCAGACGGCCGCCGAGACAAACGCGGATTTCCGAGGAGTTGCAGCCGCCGAGCACCGGCCGGTCGTTGATGAGCAGAACGGCCAGTCCCTCGCGCTGGGCGGCCAGCGCTGTACAGACCCCTGCAATCCCGCCGCCCACAACGACAAGGTCGTACACGGCGCCGTCCTCTTCCGGCGCCGGATTGAGAAAGCCGTCGCGGAAAGCCTGCAGCTGCGTGCCGCCGTCGGGCGGGACTGTGTCCGCCGTGATAAAGACTGCGTCCGCGCGCCCGTTGAAGCCGGTCAGGTCATGCAGCGCGAGCGTGTGCCGGCCGCGCGTCAGGCGGCGTACGCCCGCCTCCTGCCAGGCCCAGTGCTCTCCGTTGGTGCCCAGCTCCCGTTCAAAAAATGCGCCGTCCAGGCCGACGGTGAACCGCCCGGCCGGCGTGCCGCGGCCCCAGACCGCCGTCCAGTCGCGGGTGCGGACGTATACATGGTATTCGCCCTCCTCGTCCACGTCAAACCCGGTGACGGCGTCTGCAACCGGCTCGCCCAGGCCGTGCGCCATAATGTAGGCGGAACCCATTTCGGCAACAGACTGCGACTCCATCAGCCAGCCGCCCAGCTCCTGAAAGCTCTCGGCCTCCAAAAAAATATCCCGCATTATCTCTCCCCGCTTTCCTCAACCCCGGCAACCGGAATCATAATCGTAAATGCGTCCGTCCCGTCGTGGGAGAATATTTCCACATTCGGGCGCGTGCCGTCGTACCGGGTGCGGCCCGACGGCAGCCAGGCAAATAGTATTTTCGCGTACAGGTCGTTAATCTGCTGTTCCGAAAGGCCGCTTTGCGCGTCAAACAGCACCCACAGCCCTGCCGCTACCGTCGTCTGCACAAATTCCGGCGCGTCCTCGCCGGTCCGCACGCCGATATGGCACAGCACGTCGCCGCCGTCGTGGTTCTCATAGGCGGCGTATACCTTTCCGTCGCATGAGAGCGCGGCAAGCCGCCGCGCCGTGCCCGGCGCTTCATAGAGCCGCCATACGCTCTCGCAGCACACGGTGTCCCGCAGGCTGGAAACGCCCCGGACGCCGGTGATGGAAAAGGCGGGCAGCGGCTTTATGGTGTAGGGAATGCTCTCCATATTCCGCATGGTAAAATCAAAGGAAGGCTTGGTGACGGCCGCGACATAGCAGTCCGTCTCCGCGGCCTTTTTCGGGGAAACGCCGAACATATCCCGGAACGCCCTGCCGAACGAGGAGGCGGAGTCATAGCCGTATCGCTCGCTGATTTCCCCCAGGCTGCCCGCCCCGAGCTTGATATCCTCCGCCGCGCGCGAGAGCCGGCGCGTGCGGATGTACTCGGCGACGGGCACGCCGATGATAAAGGAGAATATCCGGCGGAACTCATAGGCCGAAAGCTCCGCAATCCGCGCAAGCTCCGTGCATTGGATGTCATCGCACAGATGCGTTTCGATATAGTCTACGACCGCGTTTATTTTTTCTATTCCGTTATACATGGTTCAAAGCGGCTGCACCGTCTGGCTCATGCCCCAGACGGTTAGTTCTTCACATATGGCCCGCTCCGGCAGGGTCGCGGCATAGAGCGCGGCGCCCGCCACATCTTCCGCAGTCAGGGAGTCCCGCGTCTCGCCGATGCCGGCGGCGGCCTGAAAGCCGGTGCTCGCGGAAGCGGGGATAATGCAGGTGGCCCGTACTCCGTGGGGCTGCAGCTCTACCTGAAGTCCTTTTGTAAAGCTGCGCACGCCCGCCTTTGCGGCGGCGTAGACGGACCAGTCGGCCCATGCGTGCGTCGCGCAGACGGAGGCTATGTTTATAATCGTCCCGCGCCTGCGCGCCTTCATCTGCGGCGCGAATACGTGGGCGGCGTACATGACGCTGTTCAGGTTGAGCGCGACGATCGCGTCGATCGTCTCCTTGGACTGCGCCTCAATCGGCTGGATCGAAAGCCCGCCGCCCGCATTGTTCACCAGAACGTCCACATCCCCTATGGTGCCGGCGGCATAATCGCGCAGCCGTTCCCAGCCGCTGTAATCCGTCACATCCTGGACGAAAAAGAAATCGGCCCCGGTGTCCGCCTGCGCCCGCAGGAGGCCCTGTTCGCTGCGCGCGGTGATAAGAACGGAAAACCCCGCGTCTTTAAACGCCTTTGCCATAGCCAGCCCGTATCCGCTCGACGCGCCTGTAATAATGGCGGTTTTATGCATGAATACACCCTCTTTTTGTGGAGTTGCAGCGCCGTATCCGCGGCGGACAGCAACCCATTATGATGCATTATTATAGCATATCCCTCCTTGGTCATTCTACACATTTCTTGCACAATTCAGCACGGCGCCCGCGCCCTGCTTCCGCACCCGTGCCCAGCACCCGTGCCCCGCGCCCGCACCCGCACCCGCGCCCTCACCCGTGCTCCGCGCCTGCGCCTCGCGCCCGCGCCTGCGCCTGTGCCGGCGCCTGCGCCCGCGGCTGCTCGCCTGTGCCCCCGCGCCCCGCACCTGTGCCCGCGCCCGCGGCTGCTCGCCTGTGCCCCCGCGCC
>CAJLRT010000249.1 GCA_905209135.1 uncultured Eubacteriales bacterium | reverse complement strand
ATCGCCGTGCTGCAACCCGAACAGCCGCAGCAGCGGCTCCGCTTCCTCCTGCATGGCAATCACAACGCCGATATACAATTCCATCATCAAATCCTCATTTCCTGCGTTTTATACCGTAAAGAGCATACTATAAATCCGGGAATTTGTAAATACAATCTTGTAAAATGGCATATAGATGAGTATAATAGTCTGGTATTGTATGGAAGGATGATCACATCTTGAGGGGCAAACACGCGAAAAAGAAAAGCCAGAACTTTATCACCGGAGCGGTCATACTGAGCGTGTCCGGTATTCTTGTTAAAATCATAAGCGCCTGCTTCCGCATCCCGCTGACGAACCTCATCGGGTACGACGGCATGGGCTATTTCAACAGCGCCTACACCATTTATAATTTTCTAATCACAGTCGCCGCGGCGGGGCTGTCCGTCGTCGTGGCAAAGATGATCTCCGAATCGCTCGCCCTAGGCCGGTACCGGGATGTGGGCAGTATCATGAAGTCCGCGTATTCCACCTATATCGTCATCGGCGTCGTCGGCAGCGTCGTCGTCTTTTTCGGCGCGGACTGGATCGCGGCGCTTTTGAACAATACCAAAGCCGCGCCCGCGCTGCGCGCGGTAGCTCCCGCTATCTTCCTCGTCTCGCTCGTGTCGGCGTACAAAGGCTATACGCAGGGGCATTCCAATATGACCCCCACAGCCGTCGCCAACCTCATCGAAGTGCTGATAAAGCTGTTCTGCGGCCTTGGGTTCGCCTATTATGTGCAGACGCAGGTGGCCGACCCGCAAGGCGAAGACCTGCCCATGGTCGTCGCCGCGGCCGTCATCGGCGTGACGTTCGGCTCGTTCCTCGCGCTGGTCTATATGCTTATCAGATACAGATCCATGAAAAAGCAAAGCGCGGCGGAAGCGCCGGAGACTGCGCTGCAGGATCAGGCGACGCCCTACCGGAAAATTCTGCGGCGTTTCATCCATCTCGCCATTCCCATCACCATCGGTTCCATCGTGTCCAACCTTGCCAACGTGATCGACCTGTTTTTGGTTATGCGCCGCCTCTGTACGCTGCCCGGCGTAACGGAGGAGATTGCAAACGGCCTGTATGGCGCGTATTCCAGCATGGCTACCACGATTTTCAATATGCCGTCGTCCATACTCCTTTCCATCGGCATTTCCGCCCTGCCGGCCATTTCCGCGGCGTATACAATCCGTGATGAACGCAGGCTCACCCTGACCGTCAACTCCTCGCTCAAGATGTGCACCCTGCTCGCGTTTCCGTGCGCCGTGGGCATGTCCGTGCTCGCCGGCCCCATTCTGGAGCTGCTGTATGCCGACCGGGCCGGAACGGCGATCGCCACGCCGCTGCTCGCGATTCTCGGCCCCGCGTTTCTCTTTATGAGCCTCGCGCAGCTTTCCACGCCGATTCTGCAGGCAGTGGGCCGGGCCGATATTCCCGTGCGCAACATTGTAATCATCAGCGTAGTCAAAATCGTGTTGAACTATATCCTGATCGCCATCCCCAGCATAGGAATCAAGGGCGCCGCAATCAGCAACGTGGTCACCTACCTGATTCTTATGATCCTGAACTTTGCCGCGCTGTACAGGGTGACAAAAGTAAAAACGGACGTAAAGAACGTCTACGTCAAGCCCCTGCTGGCCGCATTGGGCTGCGGCGCCGCCGCGCTCTTGACATATACGCTGCTTAATGGTATGATTCGACAGGGCTTTGCCACTATTTTTGCAATTCTCGCCGCCGTGCTTGTATACGCAGTGTTGATCCTGTTTACAAAAACGCTCCGGGAAGAAGATATAAAGTTCCTCCCCAATTCAAAAAAAATACTGAAAATACTTGAAAAAAGGAAATGGATAGGGTAAAATGCAAACAGACGCGCCGTTCAAGGAAAAGAATAAGTATGTGTTTGAAGACCTGGTTAAAATCATGGTCAAGCTGCGCGGAGAGGGCGGCTGCCCGTGGGACAGGGAACAGACCCACCGTTCGCTGAGCAAAAACCTGATCGAGGAGACGTACGAAGTGATCGAGGGAATCGACACGGAGGACGACGCCCTGCTTCAGGAAGAGCTGGGGGATCTTCTCCTGCAAATCGTTTTTCACGCCCAGATCGCCTCGGAGACAGCCCGGTTCGACATTGACGACGTTGCGGACGGAATCTGCAAAAAGCTCATACGCCGCCATCCGCATATCTTCGGAAGCGTTACGGCGGATACCAGCGCCGCGGTTTTGCGCAACTGGGATAACATAAAAAGGCAGGAAAAAGGGCAAACTTCTGTTGCGCAGACAATGGAGCATATTTACCGCGGCCTTCCTTCGCTCATGCGCGCGCAGAAAATCCAGTCCAAGGCGGCCAAGGCCGGGTTCGACTGGCCGGATGTCTCCGGCGCAATGGACAAGCTTTCCGAGGAACAGGCCGAACTGACGCAGGCGCTTGCCGGGGCGGACAGGGCGCGCATACTGGACGAAGCGGGGGATCTGCTCTTCGCCTGCGTCAAAGCGGTCCGGCACGCAGGGCTGGACAGCGAAGAGGCGCTCCGGTTCGCGACGGACAAGTTCCAGGC
>CAJLRT010000248.1 GCA_905209135.1 uncultured Eubacteriales bacterium | reverse complement strand
GGATGAACGCGCAGTACCGGCAGGTGCTGACCGGCCGGTACTGCCTGAAAGATACGCAGGGCAAAAACGGGTCGGAGCTTCTGGAGGCGCTGGCCCGCGCCCGCGGCTTTGTCCGCCGCGGCGGCGTGGCCGATACCGAGCGCGCCGCCGAGGTGTTTCTGGACGAATACCGCGCCGGCCGGCTCGGCGCAATCACCTGGGAGGATATACCGCATGCAGACGCAGAAGACCAGCCCTGATTACAGCAGCGAGGACCGCTGCCGCGCCGAAGGCTATGCCGTCGTGTGCGGCGTGGACGAAGCCGGGCGCGGCCCGCTGTGCGGACCTGTCTGCGCCGCGGCGGTGATTCTGCCGTCCGGGCTTGCCATCCCCGGCCTCAACGACTCCAAAAAACTGTCGGAGCCGAAGCGGGAGTCCCTGTACGGCGAGATACTCGCGTCCTGCGTCAGCTTTGGCGTTGCGTACGCCACGCCCGCTGAGATTGACGCCTATAATATTCTGAACGCCACCATGCTCGCCATGAACCGGGCGATCGCCCAGCTCTCGCCCGCGCCGGATCTCGCCCTCATCGACGGCAACTGCAAAAAGGGGATCGACTGCAACGCCCTCTGCATCGTCAAGGGCGACGGCAGGAGCATGAGCATCGCCGCCGCCTCCGTCCTTGCCAAGGTCAGCCGCGACCGGCTGATGCGGAAGCTCGCCGAACAGTACCCGGCGTACCGTCTGGAGGCGCACAAGGGCTATCCCACCGCCGAACACATCCGCCTGCTGCGCGAGCATGGCCCCTGTGAGATCTACCGCCGCAGCTTTCTGCGCAGGATTCTGGGCGATTCCGCATGACCCGGCGGGAGATCGGCGACGCGGGCGAACATTTCGCCGCAAAGCTGTACCGGAAAGCCGGGTATGAAATCGCAGCCCGCAACTACGCCTGCCGCTTCGGGGAAATAGACATCATCTGTGAAAACGCCGAATATATTGTATTTGCGGAGGTCAAGGCGCGGGAACTGTCAAGCGCCTATCTTCCCCGCGAAGCGGTCACTCCGCAGAAACAGCGGCGGATCGTCCGCAGCGCTGAACACTATCTCATGCAGCACCCGAGCGAAAAACAGCCGCGCTTCGACGTGGTCGAGCTCCGGCTGCAGCAGGGCAGGGCGGCGGACTGGACGATCCTCGAAAATGCGTTTGGGGCGTGGTAAGATGTTTTCACTGGCCGACCTGCACTGCGACACGGCCGCAAAGCTGTTCGCATTGGACGTCGATCTTCGGTCGGAGGACCTGCACGTAAACCTTGACAAGCTGCGTGCGCATAGCAGCGCGCTGCAGGTGTTCGCCGTCTGTACGGAGGACACGGAGCGGGGCGGCGCCCGCTATACCCGCGCCATGCGCATCCTCAGCCGCTTCTTTCAGAACCTGTCGGCGTATGCCGGGGCTATCCGTCTCTGCCGCAGCGCGTCCGAGCTCAGCTCAGCCATGGCGTCCGGCCGCGCGGCAGCGCTGCTCGCTGTGGAAGGCGGCGGCGCGTTCGACGGCGTATACGCCAATATAGACCGCT
The DNA here is from genome assembly GCA_905209135.1 of uncultured Eubacteriales bacterium. Classification (GTDB taxonomy): domain Bacteria; phylum Bacillota; class Clostridia; order Oscillospirales; family UMGS1783; genus UMGS1783. The sequence goes on along the minus strand of CAJLRT010000248.1, from coordinate 1,017 downwards.
TTTACAACCTCGGCGTGCGGATTGTAACGCTGACCTGGAACGGCGAAAACGAGCTCGCCTGCGGCCAGCCCGGCCATGGCCGGCTCACCCGGTTCGGGCTCGAATCGCTGCGCCGCATGCATTCGCTGGGAATGCTGCCCGACCTGTCCCACATGTGCGCCGAGAGCTTTTTTGATGTGTGCAGCCGGTATGACGGCGTATTCCTGTGTTCGCACTCCAACCTGGCCGCCGTCTGCCCCCATGAGCGCAACCTGGCCGACTGGCAGGTGACGGAGCTTTTCCGCCGCGGCGGCGTTCTGGGCCTGAACCTGTACCCGCCCTTTTTGCGCAGCGGCCCGGCCCGCGCGGCCGACGTCCTCCCGCACCTTGAGCACGCGCTTTCGCTCGGCGGGGAGGGTCAGATTTGCCTTGGCTGTGATTTTGACGGCGTGGATATGCTGCCCGAAGACGTGACCGGCCTGGAAAGCATGGCCGCGCTCTACACCCTGCTCCAGCGCGAGGGCTACGGGCAGGCGCTTATCGACGGCCTTTTCTTTGACAATGCGCTCCGCTTTTTTCAGCGTTTTTTATAATTTCCCCTTGCGCGCTGTCTGCGCGCCCCGTATGCTGGCAAAGCCCGCATGGCCGGGCGGCTGTATTCTGTAAAAACACCATAAAGTTCATAATAAAGGATGAGAAAACTATGATGTACATCAGTACGCGCGGCAAGAGCGAACCCGTACCCGCTTCCGTAGCGATTATGCAGGGCCTGGCGCCCGACGGCGGCCTGTATATTCCGGAAGAGATTCCGGCGCTCACCCGGGCGCAGCTTCGCGACTGCGTCGGGTATGACTACAGGCAGAAAGCAAAGCTTGTGCTCGGCATGTTCCTGACCGACTTTTCCGAGCGGGAGATCGAAGCCTGTGTGGACAAGGCCTACACCGCCGCCAAGTTCGGCAGTGATGACACCGTGCCCCTGCACGCGCTCGAGATCGGAAGAGCACACGTCTGAACTCCAGTCACACAGTGATCTCGTAT
>CAJLRT010000247.1 GCA_905209135.1 uncultured Eubacteriales bacterium | reverse complement strand
ATGTCGGAATTTATGGAAAAGCACTCCGTCTCTCGGATCATCGGCTCCCCGCCGGGCTATATCGGCTACGACGAGGCCGGGCAGCTTACGGAGAAAATCCGCCGCAAGCCCTATTCCGTCGTCCTGTTCGATGAAATCGAAAAGGCCCACCCGGACGTGATGAACATCCTGCTCCAGATTCTGGACGAGGGCCGGATTACCGACGCGCACGGCCGCACGGTCAGCTTTGAACACACCATCATCATCATGACCTCCAACGCCGGCTCGAATATTACAGGCACGGCCGCGGGCTTCAATAAATCCGCCGAGCTCCTCTCCAGGGAAAAGGCGCTGAAAGCCCTGTCCGAATTCCTGCGCCCGGAGTTTCTCAACCGTGTGGACGATATAATCGTGTTCAAGCCCCTGGGCAAAGAGGTGTTCCCGGACATCGCGCGCATCTTCCTCACCGAGCTGCAGGAGGGCCTGCAGGAGCAGGGGATCGCCCTGCGCTGGGACGCGGCCGCGGAACAGTGCATCGCGGACGTATCCTATTCCGCGAAATACGGCGCGCGCAACGTCCGCCGCACCGTGCAGCGCGAGGTGGAGGATGCGCTTGTCAATCTCCTGTTCGAGCAGGGCCGGTTCACCGAGGCGTCCGTCACGGCCGTGGACGGCAAAATATCCGTCTCTGCAAAGTAAGCGCGGCGAAAAGGTGCGGATACGGCAAAAAAATCCCGCAAACCTATTGCAATATCCAGTTTTTAATGATAAAATGTTATGGCATTTAATACGGGCATTCCGCTGATTGCGGCCCTCCGACGTTGAGGCGCAGATCATGAATGTGCTGAGATTAGAGGAGGAGAAAAATGACTGCCATTGAAAAATTCAATCAGGCGCAGCTCAAGCCGGACGTTGCGGATTTCCGCATCGGCGACACCGTCGCGGTAAACGTCCGCATCAAGGAGGGCGCCAAGGAGCGCATCCAGGTCTTTGAGGGTACGGTTATCGCCAGAAAGGGCGGCGGCCTGTCCGAGACGTTCACGGTCCGCAGAATAAGCCACAATATCGGCGTTGAAAGGGTGTTCCCCGTTCATTCGCCGAATGTCGAGGGCGTAAAAGTGATTCGCCGCGGTAAGGTCCGCAGGGCGAAACTCTACTATCTCAGAGACAGAGTCGGCAAGGCCGCAAAGGTCAAAGAGAAGATATAAGCGAGAAGGGGGACGAAGGTCTCCCTTTTTTGCATACAAAAGCCGCCGGGAGGAAAATTTTTATGGACGGGAAGTCGCCTGACAATGCGCACGAGTCCGCATACACTCCTTTAGACGGGGCCGCGCAGGCCCCGGAGAATACAACCGCGTACAATCCCGCGTCCGCGCCGGCTCCGGCGGATGCGCCCGCGTACGGCGCCGGGTCCGAGCCCGTCACCGCGCCGCAGGACGGCCTGCGGCCGATTGCGGGCCTGGACTTTGATACGGACCGCAACCCGCGCAAAGCCAAGCCGAAAAAGGGCGCCGTCGTCGAGCTGTTCGAGTGGATCGAGATGCTCGCGGTCGCCCTTGTCATCGTGGTGCTCGTGTTTTCCTTTGTGTGCCGCGTCGTATCCATCAACGGCCCGTCGATGACGCCCACCCTGCTCAACGGGGACCGCGTCATCGTCACAAGCTTCCTGTATACGCCCGAGGCGGGCGACGTCATCGTCGTCGCCGTGCCGGGCCAGAGCGAACCGTATATCAAGCGCATCATCGCCCTGGAGGGGCAGACGGTGGATTTCGACCTGGAAAAAAGGCAGCTCATCGTGGACGGGGAGTATATCGACGAACCGTACATCAACGAACAGATGCAGGATTTTTACTGGTACAGCAGCACGCGCTTCCCCTGTACCGTACCGGAGGGGCATGTGTTTTTTATGGGCGACAACCGCAACCATTCAGTGGACAGCCGCTTTGAACAGATCGGCACGGTCGACGTCCACCACATCATAGGCCAGGCCGTGTTCCGCCTCTATCCCTTCCGCTCCATAGGTGCGATTCGATGACGGAGGAGCGCGCGGCGCACGGGATCAACTGGTTCCCCGGCCATATGTCCAAAACCCGGCGCCTCATTACGGAAAACATAAAGCTGTGCGATATCGTGTGCGAGATGCTCGACGCGCGCATCCCGGTCTCCAGCCGCAACCCGGAGCTGGACGGCTGGGTGGGGGACAAGCCGCGCGTACTCATCATGAACAAAAGCGACCTGGCCGACCCCGAGCTGAACAGGCGCTGGCTGGCGTGGTACCGTGACGCGGGCTGCTACGCCATGCTCAGCAACGCCAGGGCAAAGGGCGTGACGGCGCAGTTCGCCAGAGTCTGCCGCCTGGCGGCGGCCGATATCCTCGCCCGCCGCGCGGCCAAGGGGATCGTATCCAGAAAAGTCCGCGTCATGGTCACCGGAATCCCCAACGTGGGCAAATCCACCTTTATCAATTCCATCGCCGGCCGCCGCGCCGCAGCCGCACAGGACCGCCCGGGCGTGACGCGCGGAAAGCAGTGGGTAACGGTCGCGGGCGCCGCCGAGCTGGAACTGCTCGATACGCCGGGCATTCTGTGGCCGAAAATTGAGACGGAGCG
>CAJLRT010000246.1 GCA_905209135.1 uncultured Eubacteriales bacterium | reverse complement strand
ACCGAGATCTACACTCTTTCCCTACACGACGCTCTTCCGATCTGGACAGCAAAATCCGCATCATGCCGGACGTTCACGCGGGAAAAGGCTGTACCATCGGGACGACCATGACCATTACGGATAAGGTGGTTCCCGGTATGGTGGGTGTGGATATCGGCTGCGGCATGGAAACCGTCAGGATCGCACAACGGGAGATCGATTCTGAAAAGCTGGATGCGCTGATCCGCAGCGCGATCCCCTGCGGACGGGAAGTGCGCATGGCCTCCCACGAATACTGCTCGTCCATCGACTTGAGCGCGCTTCGCTGCGCGCCTTACGTCAATCTGGAGCGGGCGAAAAAAAGCATCGGCACGCTGGGCGGCGGCAACCATTTTATCGAGGCGGATCGTTCCGATACGGGCGATATTTATATCGTCGTTCATTCCGGCAGCCGCCATCTGGGCGTTGAGGTCGCCGATTACTATCAGGAACAGGGCCGAATGGCATTGTGGGGCGGCGCACGCTACCAGATCGGGCAGCTCATCGAAACGCTCAAGTCGGAGGGACGCTTTCAGGAGATCCAGCCCGCAGTAACCGCCCTCAAAAAAGAGCATAAAATCAGCATACCGAAAGACCTGGCCTATGTGGAGGGCAAGCTTTTCGAGGATTATATCCATGATATGCGCATTGTGCAGCGCTTCGCTGTGTTGAACCGCAAAGCGATGATGGATGTGATCCTTTCCGGTATGGGCTTTACAAAAGCAGACGAATTCACGACCATTCACAACTATATCGACACGGACGCGATGATCCTGCGCAAAGGCTCGGTTTCTGCCAAGAAGGGCGAAAAGCTGCTCATTCCCATCAATATGCGGGACGGCAGCCTTATCTGTATCGGAAAAGGAAACCCGGAGTGGAACTGCTCCGCCCCTCATGGGGCCGGGCGGCTCATGAGCCGGAGAGCGGCGTTTTCCACGCTTTCCATGGAACAGTACCGGAAGGAAATGAAGGGCATTTACTCCACCTGTGTTGTTCCGGATACGTTGGATGAATCCCCTATGGCCTATAAGAGCATGGAGGAAATCATCGCGCAGATCGAACCCACGGCGCAAATCGCAGAGCGTGTCAAACCTGTTTATAACTTTAAGGCGGCAGAATGATGAAAACACCTGTTTGTTTGACTTTCCCTGTAAAGACAGGCTGCCTGTAAGAAAGCGGTGCCCTGACGGTTCTTACAGGCTGCCCGAACTGTCGGGGAGTGATTTAATTGAAAAGAACGCGGGCTTATTACCGGCGGCAGAGAAACCGGACCATTGAAAGAAAGCTGGGGATCCTGCGCAGGCTTGGCGGAGAGGAGTATGTATATGCCTGGACGCGGGGTGCATACGGCCGTCTCGCCAAAGGAAAAATCCACTGTTCCTGCCCCATGTGCCGGGCAAAATCCCGTGATGAGCACAGCCATAGGGACAAAAAGGCTTTTTTATCCGCCAAACAGCAAATGGATGCGTGACACACACGCCGAAAGGAGGAGCACCGGATGAAAGATACAATACAAAAAGAACTGGCTCAAATTGAACAAACACAAAATGTGCGGATCTTGCTGGCGGTCGAATCCGGCAGCCGGGCATGGGGCTTTGCCTCTCCGGACAGCGACTATGATGTACGGTTCATCTACGTCCGCCCGAAAGATGCGTATTTGCGGCTTCAAAAACACCGTGATGTGATCGAATTGCCGATCAACGACGCGCTGGATATCAACGGGTGGGACCTCACCAAGACGCTGCGGCTTCTGCATAAGTCCAACCCAACGCTGTTTGAATGGGGTGCCTCCCCCATTGTATATTTAGAAACAGATTTTGCGGCACGGTTTAAATCTGTTATGGGGCGATATTTTTCTTCGAAGAGAGGGCTGTATCACTATATCCATATGGCGGCCGGCAACTACCGCGAATACATCAAAGGCGATATGATAAAGGCAAAGAAATATTTTTATGTCCTGCGCCCGGTCCTCGCCTGCCGGTGGATCCTTGACAAAGGCTCCCCGCCGCCCATGCTGTTTTCCGAACTGATGGAGAGCGGGCTTGCACCGGAATTGAAACCGGAAGTCGAGCGTCTGCTCGAGCTCAAGGTGAATTCCCCTGAAATCAGGATGATTCCGCTGAAATCAGGATGATTCCGCAGATCAGGACGCTCAACGAATATCTCAGTTCCAGCATAGCGGAAATCGAACAAAAAATCGCGCGTCTTCCCAATGAGCGGGAAATCGGCTGGGAAGAGCTGAACGAACTGTTCCTGTCGCAGCTTATATAGTTTGCAGCAGCGCTTTCTTTGGCCTAAGCCAATTTGTTTTCAATGCGGCGGGCAAAACATGTACCGTTATTCCAATTAAAACAGCGGCCGGAGCAAAATGCTCCGGCCGCTGTTTTTGCAATATCAAGCAGTATTTTCCGTCATCCAACGGCCTATTCCCGGCCCTCCTGTAATGCAGGCCGTATTCGAGGCCCTGCGGGTTTGCGCCCATGCAGACGGCCATGGCCTTTTTCTTCCTGCTGACGCCGCCCGAAATTTCAAAGCATTTTTTGCTCCAGATCGGAAGAGCGTCGTGTAGGG
>CAJLRT010000245.1 GCA_905209135.1 uncultured Eubacteriales bacterium | reverse complement strand
GACCACCGAGATCTACACTCTTTCCCTACACGACGCTCTTCCGATCTAGAAGCATGGCAACAGCGAGAATGATTGAGAGTGCCTTTTTCATGTAATTTCCTCCTGTAAAATTTTCTGTGAATTCGGGCCTTCCTCTTAAGGGCTTTCCGCCGCGGGCTTACAGAAAAGTTTCTTCCACACACGGCGAAAGGTTCTGTCCAAGAAAAACCCTTCTTCGTTTTACGTTCACATTATACAACTCTGTTCATCGATTTGTCAACTCATAAAGCAAAATTTATCTAAACCACACAGAAAAGCCTTTTCTGGACCTGCCAATTTGTTTTATTTTATAAAAGTTATGCTACTTTTAACGCCTTTTAACAATCTTTACCAGCCTTCTTTAGACTTGAAGAGCGTCAATCCTTGTAAAAACCTATAAGTTACATTACTTTTTTGGTCGAAATTTATATTTTTTCCACATCCGCAGGCCCGGCCGGCCCCGGACGCCCTTCTGCGCCCGTCACAATATACGCACACAGACTTCACTTTATGCCATTTTTGCCCGCACAGGAAAAACGGAGGCCCGCCGCACAGCGGGCCTCCGCGCAAGATGCGTTTAGTATGCGATTCCCTGCGCTTTCATCGCTTCGGCCACCTTCAGGAAGCCCGCGATATTCGCGCCGGCGACGAGGTTGCCCTCCACGCCGTATTCTTTGGCTGCGTCGTACGCGCTGTGGAATATATTCTCCATGATCCCCTTGAGCTTGGCGTCCACCTCTTCAAAGGTCCAGGAATAGCGCATGGAGTTCTGGCACATCTCCAGGCCGCTGGTCGCGACGCCGCCGGCGTTCGCAGCCTTGGCCGGGCCGAACAGGACGCCCGCGCTCTGGAACTTCTCGATCGCTTCGGGCGTGCTGGGCATGTTCGCGCCCTCGGCCACGACCGTCGTGCCGTTTTTGATCAGCAGGTCGGCGCTGGCGCCGTTGATCTCGTTCTGGGTCGCGCAGGGCAGCGCGATATCGCACGGAATGGACCAGATGCCGCTGCAGCCCTCGGTATAGGTCGCGCCGGAGACGCGGTCGGCGTATTCCTTAATTCTGCCGCGCTCGACTTCCTTGATCTGCTTGACGACCGCGAGGTCAATGCCGTTCGGGTCGTGGATATAGCCGTTGGAGTCGGACAGGGCGACGACTTTCGCGCCGTACTCCGTCGCCTTCTGGCAGGCGTAGATGGCCACGTTGCCGGAGCCGGAGATGACGACCGTCTTGCCGGCGAAGCTGTCGCCGCGCATACACTTGAGCATCTCCTGCGTGAAATAGCACAGGCCGAAGCCGGTGGCTTCCGTGCGGGCAAGGCTGCCGCCGTAGGTGAGGCCCTTGCCGGTGAGCACGCCGGTCACTTCATTATGGAGGCGCTTGTACTGGCCGTACATATAGCCGATCTCACGCGCGCCGGTGCCGATGTCGCCGGCCGGGACGTCGGTGTCCGGGCCGATGTGTTTGCTAAGCTCGGTCATAAAGCTCTGGCAGAAGCGCATCACTTCCCCGTCGCTCTTGCCCTTGGGGTCGAAGTCGGAGCCGCCCTTGGCGCCGCCCATGGGGAGGGTGGTCAGGCTGTTCTTGAACACCTGCTCGAAGCCCAGGAACTTAATGACGGACGCGTTGACGGAAGGATGCAGCCGGATGCCGCCCTTATACGGGCCGATGGCGGAGTTGAACTGGAAGCGGTAGCCGCGGTTGACCTGCACCTTGCCGCTGTCGTCCACCCACGCGACGCGGAACATGATCATCCGCTCGGGCTCGACGATCCGTTCTATGATGCCGGCGTCCACCAGGTCGGGACGGCGCTCCAGCACAAGCTCCAAAGATTCCAGCACTTCCTTTACAGCCTGCTGAAACTCAGGCTGGTCAGGGTCGCGCCTGCAAACGTTCTCATATACCTCTGTGAGGTATGCGCTTTTAAATGCCATAGAAAACACCTCCATTTTTTATACTTTATTATACCTTAGGAAGCTGCAAATTGCAAGATTTTTTCTGCGGCAGCAGCGGCTTTTTTGCAAGTTTTTATCTGCAAACTTGCAAAAAACGTTTTTTATTTGCCGGACGGGAGACGGCGGCCGAAAAAGGATTGCATATGGCGGGAGGATTTGGTATGATAAAAACATACTATGATAGGAGATGGTCGCATTGAAACGCATTCTTTGTTACGGAGATTCCAACACCTGGGGATTTATCGGTGAGAGCGGCGAGCGCTTTGACGAGCAGACCCGCTGGCCCTGCCTGCTGGAGCAGCTAACGGGGTACAAGGTGATTGAGGAGGGGCTGAACGGGCGCACGACCGTGTTCCACGACGCGCTGATGCCCTATGCCAACGGCATGGACTACCTGCCCGCCTGCCTGTACACGCACATGCCGGTCGACCTCGTGATCTTCAACCTCGGCACAAACGACCTCAAGCGGCATGTGTGCAACAACATAGGCGCGACGGGCCAGGGCATGGCGATGCTCATCCAGAAGACGCGGGAAATTCTGGGCGCGCAGCAGAAAATACTGGTGATTTCCCCCGTAGAAATCAGCGACGACCGGCTGAATATGGGGCCCATGATCCTGCTCGACAGGGAG
>CAJLRT010000244.1 GCA_905209135.1 uncultured Eubacteriales bacterium | reverse complement strand
GATCTACACTCTTTCCCTACACGACGCTCTTCCGATCTCTGATATTCTCAAACAGGTAATCGAGGTGGATGTGCGAGCGCAGGTTTTCAAGCAGCAGGATCACGCCGCGCTTCTCGGCATGCCGTACGAGCCGGTTGTAGGTTTCCAGCCCGAACTCCGAGATAAAAACGTTGGTCGGCCCGCTCGTGGGGTGGACGATGAGCGATTCGATGCCAAAGGCCGCGCACAGGTCGATCTGTTTGCAGTACAGGTCCGTCAGCTCGTCGTGCTGCGGGCCCGGCACCCAGAATTCGCAGTTGCGCATAAAGGGCGGGTGCATGTTCACAACGTTCAGCCCGTGGTCTTTCGCGCTCTGCACAAATGTGCGGAGCTGTTCTTTCGTAATGAATTCGGAGTCGGAATTGATATGTATGTTCTGGAATCCGGCCTCCCTGGTCAGGCGCATCTGTTCGCCCAGGTCCATTTCGGGAATCGCCCGCAGGTCAATGCAAAAACGTTCGGTCATTTCAATCGCCTTTCCTGTACCGTCCTCCTACCGGAGCGGCGGTTATTTATTTTCCTTTAATATAACAGATCGCGGTTCATAAATCAATGAAATCAGGTGAAAAACCCCTAAAATCCTTGACATGATCGCGCGGCCGTGGTATTTGTATAAAAAAACGGACGGAGGCGGGATATGCAGCGGGAGAGCGGGGGGCGGCTGAGCGCGGCGGCGCTCAAATGGATCGCCGCGGCCGCCATGACGGCGGACCATACCGGGATCGTATTCGGCGCCGCGCTGCCGGAATGGGCCGCGGCCTGCCTGCGCATTGCCGGACGCGTCTCGCTGCCGCTGTTCTGTTTCTTTGTCGCGGAGGGCGCGCGCCGGACGCGGAGCAGGGGCAAATACGCCCTGCGGCTGCTCGCGTTCGCGTTCGCGTCCGAAATCCCGTTTGATCTGATGCTCTCCGGCCGGCCCTTTGACCCGCTTTGCCAAAACGTGCTGTTTACGCTGCTGTTCGGCCTGCTCGCCGTCTGGGCCGCGGACAGCCTGCGCCGCCGCCCCGCGTATGCCGTCCTGTGCGTGCTGGCCCTGTCCGCCGCGGCGCAGCTTGTGCGGACGGACTACGGCCTGTTCGGCGTCTGGATCGTTCTGCTGTTCTGGCTGCTGCCCGAAGATACGCCGCTGCGCGCCGTCCTGCTCTGCACGGCGCTGTTCTTTGCGGGGGCGGGCATGGGTTGGCCGGCGTCCGGCCTGTGGCAGCTCGCCGGGGCGCTGGCCCTGCCGCTTCTGAAACTGTACGGCGGCGGCCGCGGCCGCGGCGGGAAATACACGCTGTATATTTACTACCCTTTGCACATGCTGGCGCTTTACCTGCTGTCCCTTTTGTAGCTACGAGTCCCCGCCCTGGGCGTGGTAGGCCACGAGCAGATCGACCGCCTCGTCGTAGCTCTGCACGCCGCTGGCCTGCCCGAGCGCTTTGAGGTACGCGTCGTTGAGGGCGGTTCCGGCCTGTTCGAGCCCGCCGGCGTACTGTAAATAGTGTTCGGCCGCCGCGCGGCAGTCGGCCCTGAGTCCGTCCCCCATACGCGCGGCAAGTTCCGCCCTGTCCTGCGCGCCGAGCGCGTTGTAGCAGTAGAGAAAGGCGTGGTAGTAGCCGGCGTATGCAAAAGCCGGGTCCCCGCTTTCGGCGCAGGCCAGAAAGGCGGCGAAGTTCGCCTCGTCCTCCGGCGCGACGCCGAGCCGGTGCGCCATTTCGTGCAGCATGGTAAAGGGCAGAGTCGTGTCCGGAACGTCGGTGTTCACATTGCACTCGCCGAAAAACGGGTTGTATACGCCGGTGATCCCGAACCGCGACAAAACGCGCGACGCGATCACGGCCTTGGGCGGCGCGGCCGCGCCTTCAAAAACCGGATATCGCCGCGCCAGTGCGCGCATGGCGTCCGGCGCCCGGCCCGCAAGCGCGGCGTAGCCGCCGCTGTCAAAGGTCCCGTCCGGCCTGCGCGCCACGTTTTCCGCCGCCTCGTTGGCCCTGTCCAGGTAATGCTCCGCCGCCGCGAACAGCTCCTGCTCCATGTAGTCCCCGTCCGTGAGGCCGACGCTGCCGGCCAGGGGAGAAGCGAAGTAGTTGAGCCCCCACGCGAACAGGAAAAAGCAGAGCGCGCACGCGCAGGCGAGGCAGCCGCGGCTGGCCCGGTCCGTCCATCCGCGCCGCGGCGGGCGCGCCCGGCCGCACAGTCGCAGTATGAGCTTTGTCAGAAGCGCGGCCGCCAGCAGATAGACGCACAGCTCCGCCGCGGGCACGCGCGGGACGAGCGAAAAAACGCTCCCCAGCGCGCCCGAAACCGCCTTGGACACGGGTCTGTAATACGCCGTCACCCAGGCCGGGTTCCGCCGCGCCGCCGCGTATGCCGCCAGGCACAGAAGCAGCAGTCCGCCGCTCACGCCGAAGCGGACGGCGGTTTTCTTTTTTTGCGCGGGCATGCAGCCGCCTCCTCTCTGCTCACAGTATAGCACATTCGCGCCCGCCCGCGCCACACCGGTGAAAAATTCACATCCCGCCCTGCCGCCGCCGCTTTCCGCTTGACAATGGAACCGGGCGCACATATAATGAAGATACTGTAA
>CAJLRT010000243.1 GCA_905209135.1 uncultured Eubacteriales bacterium | reverse complement strand
CGAAGGGCAGCACCGTATAAAGGCGGGTCAAGTCCTCGTCGGTGGACAGGGCCAGCGCATCGGCGAGATTGTATACACGGTAGAGGGACAGGAGGTCGCGCGTTTCCAGCTCGTCGCCAGGGACGGCGTGGCGCGGGTGAATTTCGGATTCCTGTTCGCAGCGATCTGGAAAATGATCATGATCTGACTTCTGCATGAAAAGCAGTACGGACCCGTACTGCTTTTTTTATTTTTGCCGTAACTTTGCCCGGTCTCCCGACACTAACATACAAGAAGTCTGCACTGTGCGTTTTGCGCGCGTGAATTTTTGTTGAAACGAGAGGACTGGGAACATGGTACGGATTATTCTCAAAGACATCAAAAGTATGCTCGGGCGGCCGCTGGTTTTTATACTGCTGTTTATCGGCCTTGCGGTGGGGAGTTTCGCCGTTGTGGTGTATTACGTCTCCAGCTCCACGCAGCTCAAGGTGCACCAGTCGGTCTATGGGGTGGACACGGTTGTGGAAGCGCCGGCGTTTGTGGGCACCAGCGATGAGATTCAGGCGCTCATTGCACTGGCGGACAGCGGCGAGCTGCCTGAGATCAGCTATCTGTCCGCGGTTTCCTTTGAAAACGAGGAGTATGACATCGTCGGTATCTACTGGGATGAACAGGAACTCGAAGCCTCCTATGAGGGGCGTTTTATCGACGCGTCCATGATGGGCCAGGCAAAGGCTGTCGCGCCGCGCGACATCTTCGACGACCGGGACGCACAGGTGGGGGATACGATGCGGATTCTGGGCCGTCCGTTTGAAATTGTGGGGCTTACGCATGCGAACGGCTATGCGCCCGACCTGTACGATGTGCGCAGGCTTCGGGCGGGCGCGGAGGACCTGGCCGGCGTGGAGCTCGAGCGCCCGTGGCAGGAGGAGCTTGCGGCCCGGCCCGAACGCGCCGTCGTCATTCCGCTCGACACGTTCGCGGAGATCGGCCTTTGCGCGAACTATTACCATATCACGTTTGCCGAGCCCATTACGGCCGAACAGCGGGAGGAGATTGAAAATGCGGTCATGGACGGCGCGGGCCTTGCCGAGTGCACCGACATGACGCAGTTCATGCAGATCAATGAAATCAACCATCTGAGCAAGGCGCTGGTCTATTTCGCCGCCATTGCGGCGGGCATCATCAATATCGTGTCCCTGTTCGCGTTTTTCTTAAAGGAAAACAGAAAACAGTACATAACCTATAAGCTTCTCGGTGCAACGGGCGGCCGGATTGCGGCCATTGTCATAGCCGAGCTTGCGCTGTATACCCTGATCGCCTTTGCCGTCGGCTGTGCGGGCGCGGTGCCGTTTATTGAATATTCGGGCTTCGTCGGCGTCCATGTCCCATACGGAATATGGGATTTTGCCGCCGTTTACCTTGCGCTGCTCGCGGTTGAGCTGCTCATCTGCCTGGGGCAGATCCGCCGGATCAGCGTCCGTTCCGTTGTACGCCTGCGCGGCGAATCCGGCGGCGCGGGGGCGGCTGCGGCGCGGCGAAAGGAAAAAAACGGACGACGCGTCGGCTGTACGAAATTTTTGCGCATGCTCTCCTTCCGGTATTCACGCTCCGGGATCATCCGTACCGTTTCCATCGTATTTCTTTCCCTGACGACGGCTTTTTCACTGGCTTATGCCATGACCTATGTATTCGAGGCGGGCCGGTACGAACGCTACGCCGCGAAAGCTTTTCCGAACGACATATACGAGTTCATGTATCAGTTCGATTTTACGGAAGAGGCCTGGGAGGATCTTTCTGCGGCGGACGCGGACGCTGTGAGTCCCATGGAACTTCCGCAGTACAGGCAGCTTGAAGAGAAGATCAGCATGCTCAGCGGCGTGGCGGAATACGGCCGGCTCGCGGGAACGAGCACGCTCCGCCGGGACGGTGTGTTTTATAGCGCGGTACATGTCAACGCAGGCTTTGCAAAGGCCGCGCCCATCCCGTTGAAAAAAGGGAGCTGGGAGGCGCTGGCGCAGTACGACCCTGCAGACGAGAGCGCGGCCATCCCGGTGGTCATTCCGCCCTATCTGGAAAAAGAGTTTCCGCTGGGCGAACAGTTCGCCCTGGAATACCGGTTTGTAACGGGAGAGATAAAGAAATATGATGAAAACGGCGAATACTACGGCGGCCAGCTTGTCACCGACGACCATATGCGCCAATTTGTGGTGGCCGGCGTCATGGCGGACGATGCGCTCGTACTTACGCACTATATCAATCATGCGACGTTGTGGCCGGAGATTTCGCACTGCCTGTTCCCGCTGTACGACGACACGACGGCTGATGAGGCTATGCCTACGCCCATGTATATGCCCGACGTCCTGCTCGGCGGCCGGCTGGAAGCGGATAACCAGCACACGCCGAAATTCTATCTGTTCCCGCAGGCGGGCTCTGCGCCGCCGGTTGAGGAATGGAATTCCCTGCTCGCCAAGTACGGCGAGTGGGAGAGCTTTGGCGAAATGATCTCCGTCTACACCGAAAACTTCCATACCGCCGGCGGAAACCAGTACTTCATGCACGCGGCGGTGGCGAGCGCGCTGCTGATATTGGGAGTAGGCGGATACAGCATCATGCTGTTCGCGGCGAACAG
>CAJLRT010000242.1 GCA_905209135.1 uncultured Eubacteriales bacterium | reverse complement strand
ATGCCGCAGCCCCTGCACCCCGCCCACTTCCCAGCGGTAGAACTGCATGAAAAAATGCTTCAGCCGGGTTGGCTGCTCGTCATAGTATTCGGCCTCGTCCACATAGACGATTCTGCGCCCCCTGCACTTTTGTATACAGGAGAACTCGCCGTCCTCCGTGATCGTTACCGTCTCCCATCCATCCTTAATCAGTTCCATGCGCGTTACAAATCCGGTTCCGTGCACATAGCTCGAAAGCCCCATCTTGTTGCGCGCGTCGTCGAACAGCCGCATGGTAATATTCCAGAAAATGCTGTAACACCCGCTCACCCAGGTGTCGTACGGGTTCTTTGCAATCCGGTTTCCCGTAACTACGTCCGCATCGTCGCACAGCGCGCGGTTCACCGACCAGAAAAAGTCCTCGGATACAAGGTTGTCCGCATCGAACACGGCGAGCGCATCGAACCTGTCCGGATATTCCGCATGCAGCCTGTCCACCGCATACCGCAGCGCGTGCCCTTTTCCCACGCGTTCCGTATCGGTGCGCACAAAAACCTCCGCGCCGGCCCGGCGCGCGGCTTCGGCGGTATGGTCGGTGCAGTTGTCGGCCACAACAAAAACTTTCAGGCACTCCTCCGGGTAATTCTGCTGGCGGAGCGACTCAATGAGCTTTCCGATCACAAGCTCCTCGTTGCGCGCGCAGATCACCGCCGCAAACCGGTGTGTGCGCTGCACCTTTCCCTGTTTTTGCCTGAACTTGTTTTTCAGGGGCAGAAGCCCGCACAGGCCGATGACAAGCTGCCAGCCGAGCACCAGCCCCCAGAATACGGCCAGAACTTTTATCAGAATTCTGAGTACAATCAATACAACGTCCATTCTACATCCTTATTTCTTAAAAATTGCTGTAATGCATTAGCAGTATATCAGACAAACCGGCAATTGTCGAGTGTTTTCACGGCAAAGTCCCCAAAATTCGCTCGACTTTTTCCGCAGCGGATATTGTCTAAACATATGTTCTGTTGTATAATAGATTATTAGTAATTTATCAATAATTTTTATACGCTAAGGAGTGTGTCTCATGCTGAAGAATCTGGAGTACCTGCAGGCGTTCGACCCGGAAATGGCCGCCGCCATGATGGACGAACTCGCCCGCCAGCGCAGGAATATTGAGCTGATTGCAAGCGAGAACTTTGTCTCGGAGGCCGTAATGGCGGCCATGGGCTCGCCGCTCACGAACAAATACGCGGAGGGATATCCCGGCAAGCGCTATTACGGCGGCTGCCAGTATGTGGACGTGGCGGAACAGCTCGCAATCGACCGCGCAAAACAGCTCTTCGGCGCGGAGCACGCAAACGTACAGCCCCATTCGGGCGCGCAGGCGAACATGGCCGTCTATTTTGCGCTGGCAAAGCCCGGCGACACCATCCTGGGCATGAACCTCGCGCACGGCGGTCACCTGACGCACGGTTCCCCCGTCAACATGTCCGGTTCGTATTTCAATATCGTCCCCTACGGCGTGGACGAACAGACGCAGACGATCGACTATGACGAGCTGGAACGCCTTGCCATGGAGCATAAGCCGAAAATCATCATCGCCGGCGCGTCCGCCTATCCCCGCATTATCGACTTTGCGCGCATGGGCGAAATCGCCAAACGCGCGGGCGCATACCTGGTTGTGGACATGGCGCATATCGCGGGCCTGGTCGCAGCCGGCCTGCATCCGAGCCCGGTCCCCCATGCGGACGTCGTCACCACCACCACGCACAAGACCCTGCGCGGCCCGCGCGGCGGCCTGATCCTCTGCAGGGAGGAATACGCGAAGATGATCGACAAGGCCGTGTTCCCCGGCACCCAGGGCGGCCCGCTCATGCATGTCATCGCCGCCAAGGGCGTGGCGCTGGGCGAAGCGCTCAAGCCCGAGTTCAAGACCTATCAGCAGAACATCGTGAAAAACGCGAAAGCGCTCGCGGATGAACTGATCAAATGCGGTTTCGACCTCGTCAGCGGCGGGACGGACAACCATCTCATGCTCGTCGACCTGCGCCCGGTAAACCTCACCGGCAAGGAAATGGAGCACCGGCTGGACGAGGTGTATATCACCGTCAACAAAAACGCCATCCCCTTCGACCCGCAGAAGCCCTTTGTCACAAGCGGCATCCGCATCGGCACGCCCGCGGCGACGACGCGCGGCTTCGACGAGGACGACTTCAGGCAGATTGCGAAGCTCATCTATATGACCGCAACCGAATATCCTGAAAAGGCGGACGAGATCCGCGCCGCCGTCACCGCGCTGTGCGACAAGCACCCGCTCTACCAATAAAGCTGCTGAAAAAGGAGTGACGCCATGTACGCGCCTTTGGCGGACAGGCTGCGGCCCAAAACGCTGGACGAAGTTGTCGGCCAGCAGCACATTCTGGGCGAAGGGAAACTGCTGCGCAGGATTGCCGAAAGCGGGAATCTTCCGAACATCATCTTTTTCGGGCCGTCCGGCACCGGGAAGACGACGACGGCAAACATCCTCGCCGCAGCGGCCGGGAAACGCCTGCACCGCCTGAATGCCACCACCGCGTCGCTGTCCGATATCCTTGTTGTTATCAAACGTATACTCCGCATCGATCAGCTTCATTTCCAGACCATG
>CAJLRT010000241.1 GCA_905209135.1 uncultured Eubacteriales bacterium | reverse complement strand
TATCACGCGGGGGATGAAAAGCCGCTTTCCCGGCTGCTTGAAAAACTGGGGGAAGAGCAGCTCAAAGCCGGGGATCCCGTGTTTTCCGTGCGCCTGTACGCGCATGACGACAGCAGTATCCGGCTCTTTTCCATGCTGCAGTTCGGAATGGTTTCCGAGCGGGGCGTGCGCAGAATCGGCGGCGCGGTCGCGGAGGACGCGGATATCCATGAATTGTCCAAGGACGAGCTTGCGCGAAGATGGGCGGAGGTGTGGAGCCTGACAAGCGCCATTGTGGCACACCTGCAGAAAAGCCCTGTATTCTACCCGGGAACGGAGTTTACGGAGGACGTTTACCGGGATTTTTACATGGATGAACACACAAAGGTCTACGGCGCATTCGGCGCGGGCGGGGAATTGATCGGCGTCATCGAGAGCAACGGAGAGCGGGACGCGCTGGCGTTCGGGAGCAGGAAATCCGTCAATATCGGGGAGATATATGTCCTGCCGGAATACAGGGGCACCCGGTTATCAGACAGGCTGCTCCATTTTGCGGAGTCCCGCCGCGGCGCGGATTTCGCATGGGTAGAGCACGGGACTGCAAATCCGAATGCGCGGGGGTTCTGGAACAGGTTTTTCACGGCGTATCAATATGAAATGCAGCGGGAAATACATGCGGTTGCAAACGCGGCTTTATAGCCGGTTCCCCTCTGCACAAAGAAACGACGGCGCAAAAGAGCGCCGTCGTTTTTTACCCCGCGGATTCGGCTAGGCTTTGAGCTTGATGTGCTTCCATCGTCCCGACAGGTAGCGCAACAGCACGAGCAGGGAGCGGATGACCCAGTCGGCGGCCATGGCGTACCACGCGCCCATCAGGCCGAGGTCAAAGGTATGGATGGCGACTTGGGCGAAAATCGGCCGGATGATCATGACCGTAAGGCACATGATCGCGGCGGTCGCCTTGGTGTCGCCGGCGCCCTGCAGCGCGCCGGACATGGCGAACTGCAAGGCCTGCAGGGGCTGGTAAAGCGCGATCAGCCGCATGACCTGGCCGCCGAGCACAACCACCTGCGCGTCGGACGAATACAGGCGCGTAATCTGCTCGCCCAGGAAGAAAAATACCGCGCAGCAGATAAAGCCGATGGCGACGGCGGCGGCCTGGGCGCAGCGGTTATAGCCCAGCGCCATATCGGTCCGCTTTTTGCCAAGGCACTGGCCGGTCAGCGTCGTCGTCGCGGCCGTGATGGCCTGGCCGGGCATGAAGCTCAGGCCCCCAATGTTCAGACACACCTGATGGGTGGCGTACGCGATGGTGCCGAGCGAAACGGCGATACGCGTATAGGTGATCAGGCCGATGCGCAGCACGAGCTGTTCAAACATGGACGGGACGCCGATTAAAAAGATATTGCTCAGAATCACCCTGTCAAAGGTGAACTTTTCCTTCAGGTTGAGCCAGAGGTACCGCTTGCCGCGCAGCAGGACGGCTATTGCCATAATAAAGGCGACTACGGTTCCGATCACCGTGGCGATGGCGGCGCCCGCGACTTCCAGGCGCGGGAAGCCGAAGTGACCGTAGATGAGCAGATAGTTGAAGATGACGTTGACGATATTCGCCGTGAGGTTATAGATCATGGCGGTGCGGGAGTCGCCCACGCCGCGCAGGGAGGCGGTCACCACCGTGGTCAGCGTCATGGGCAGAAACCCGATCATCCGGATCTGCATATATTCGACGCCGGCGACAAAGGTCTCCTGATCCGTCGCGCCCATAAAGCGGATCATATCCCCCGCAAACACATAGCCAACCACAGAAAACAGCACCGAAAGCACCGCCGTGATCAGCAGCGCGTGCCGCATGACCGAGTTGGCGCGGTGCATATCCCCCTCTCCCTTATACCGGGAGACAAGGGCCGTCGTGCCCACGTTGAGCGCGAGAAACACCATCTGCAGAAGCATGATCGGCTGCGTACAGATGCCCACCGCCGAGATGGCCTCGGGACTGATCTGCCCGACCATCATCATATCGGCCATGGAGACGAGCTGCGCCAGCACCATCTCCACAAAGGCGGGCAGCGCGATCCGCACTACGTCGCCAAACAGCATATTATATGTAATTCCCGAGGGCAGGATCAGCTTTTGCCGCCCCTCCCTCTGTTTCCGGCGCGCCTGTTCCGGCGGTTCCTCTCCCATTTCCACCGCGTCAAGCGCCAGCTGTACGGATTTTCGATCCGTATTTTCCTGTTTTCCATCCATTACAACTCCGGCCGTCCCGCCGACTCACTTCCTTTCCCTGTCACTGACAGCGCCTGTTAACAAATCAGCCGGCCACCGAAACTTGTGGCCGGCGTGAAACAGACGTGAATTCTTATTGATATTAATTATACCATAAGCCTATGCAGGGAAACAGTTTTTGCCTTGAAAAAGTTTAATTTCTTAAATAATACAAAAAAATTATCAATTTCGTTAAATTTTCAGGCCCACATGACAACAGGAAAAACGGAAAAAAATAAATGCGCTGGAAAAACAGGCGCTTATATGGCGCGGGGCGCAGGTGCAGGCACTGGCGCAGACGCGGGGCGCGGGCGCGGGGCGCGGGCGCGGGGCGCAGACGCGGGGCACTGGCGCAGGCGCGGGGCGCGGGTGCGGGCGTGGGC
>CAJLRT010000240.1 GCA_905209135.1 uncultured Eubacteriales bacterium | reverse complement strand
ACTGCATTTTGTTTGTAGACGACCCGGCGCAGTACCCTGTGGAGGCGGTCGGCCCCATTTTTGAGCGGGACCCGATCTTCCCGGAGGGGATCAATACGGAGTTTGTGTCCGTAGACGGGCCGGGGCGGATTTCAATGCGCGTCTGGGAGCGCGGCAGCGGCGAGACGCTCGCCTGCGGCACCGGCGCCTGCGCGGCGCTTGTCGCCTGCGCGCGCACGGGCCGGACCGGCCGGGAGGCCGATGTGTCGCTGCCGGGCGGCTGCCTGCATATACGCTGGGACGAACAGTCGGGCGACGTGTTCATGACCGGCCCCGCCGCCGAGCTGTTCAGCGTCGAGGCGGCATTGGAGCAGATCGCGGCCTGGTAGGCCGTTTGATACATACAGTGATAAACCGGGCCGCTGCGGCCGGGAAGGATGGAAAACATGGTTAAAGCGATTGTTGGCGCAAACTGGGGAGACGAGGGGAAAGGCAAAATTACGGATATGCTCGCCGCGCAGTCGGACGTGATTATACGGTTCCAGGGCGGGGCGAACGCGGGCCACACCATCATCAACGATTATGGGAAGTTCGCGCTGCACACGCTGCCCTCCGGCGTGTTCTATAAGCACACGATGAACATTGTCGGCAACGGCGTCGCGCTGCACATTCCGACGTTTATGGGCGAGGTGCGCGCCATTGTGGAACAGGGCGCGCCGCACCCGCAGCTTATGGTGTCCGACCGGGCGCAGATGATGATGCCCTACCATATCCTGCTCGACACCTATGAGGAGAACCGGCTGAAAGACCGCCAGTTCGGCTCGACAAAGTCGGGCATTGCGCCGTTTTATGCGGATAAGTACTCCAAAATCGGCTTCCAGGTCTGTGAGCTGTTCGACGAAACGGCGCTGCGGGCCAAGCTGGAGCGCGTTTTGGAGGTGAAAAATATCCTGATTACCCATCTGTACCGCAAGCCGGCCCTTTCGGCGGACGAGATTTTTGAACAGATGATGGACTGGCGCGAGCAGATCCGCCCCTATGTGCAGGACAGCGTCGCCTACGTCCAGCAGGCTGAGAAGCAGGGCAAGACCATCCTGCTCGAGGGCCAGCTCGGCACGCTCAAGGATCCCGACGTGGGCATTTACCCGTTCGTGACCTCCTCGTCGCCCATCGCGGGCTACGGCACGGTCGGCGCGGGCGTGCCGCCATACGCCATCAAAGAGATTGTCGCTGTGACAAAGGCGTATTCCAGCGCGGTGGGCGCCGGGCCCTTTGTCAGCGAGATATTCGGGGAGGATGCGGATGTGCTGCGCCGGCGCGGCGGCGACGCGGGCGAGTACGGCGCGACTACCGGCCGGCCCCGGCGCATGGGCTGGTTCGACGTGGTCGCAACCCGCTACGGCTGCGCCTGCCAGGGAGCGACGACGGCGGCGCTGACGGCCATCGACGTGCTGGGGTAT
Organism: uncultured Eubacteriales bacterium; assembly: GCA_905209135.1. GTDB lineage: Bacteria > Bacillota > Clostridia > Oscillospirales > UMGS1783 > UMGS1783. The sequence goes on along the minus strand of CAJLRT010000240.1, from coordinate 1,207 downwards.
CTGGATGAGATCCCGGTCTGTGTGGCCTACGAGATCGACGGAAAAATCACCGACCAGTTCCCCAACCAGCTTGAAATTGAGCGGGCGAAGCCCGTGCTGGAAATGCTGCCGGGCTGGAAGTGCGATATCCGCGGCATCACGGAGTACGACCGCCTGCCGGCGAATGCGAAAAAGTATGTGGAGTTCATTGAGCGCGCCATTGGCGTGCCGGTTTCGATTCTGTCCACCGGACCGCGCCGGGAGGAAGTCGCATACCGCTGAGAAAGGTAGATAAATTATGTGTGGAATTATCGGATATACGGGCCTGGAGCAGGTGACGCCCATTCTGCTCGATGGGCTCAAACGCCTGGAATACCGCGGCTATGACTCCGCGGGCGTCGCCGTTATGGGCGCGGACGACAGGATTCAGGTCGCCAAAGCAAAGGGCCGGCTGCAGGTGCTCAGCGACCAGCTCGACGGCGGCGCGAAAATCGGCGGCACGGTCGGCATCGGCCATACGCGCTGGGCGACGCACGGCAAGCCTTCCAATGAAAACTCGCACCCGCACACGAGCGAATCGGGCCGGTTTGCGATTGTGCACAACGGCATTATTGAAAACTATCAGTACCTGCGCAAATTCCTGACGGACAAGGGCGTGCGCTTTACCTCCGAGACGGATACGGAGACGGTGGCGCATCTGCTCGACTACTATTACAAAGGCGATATCCTGGACGCGGTGGTCGAGGTGCTCCGGCGGGTCGAGGGCTCGTATGCGCTCGGAATCCTCTGCGCCGACCGGCCGGATGAGATCGTGGCCGTGCGCAAGGACAGCCCGCTGATCGTCGGCCTGGGCACGGACGGCAACTATATTGCCTCCGACATTCCGGCTATCCTGCCGCATACGCGCGACATCTATCAGCTGACCGACAACGAAATTGCCGTAATCCGCAAGGATTCCGTCGCGCTGTACAACCTCGACAAGGAACCGGTCGACAAGGAAGTGTTCCATGTGGACTGGGATGTGGACGCAGCGGAAAAGGGCGGCTATGAACACTTCATGTTCAAAGAGATCATGGAACAGCCCGCCGCTTTCGCAGCAACGCTCAGCCCCCGGATCCGGGACGGGAAAATCGTGCTCGACGGCGTGGAGCTTACGGAGGAGTATGTCCGCGGCCTGGAGCGCATCCATATCGTCGCCTGCGGCACGGCCTATCACGTCGGCGTGGTC
>CAJLRT010000239.1 GCA_905209135.1 uncultured Eubacteriales bacterium | reverse complement strand
CGGTCTGGGGATCTGAAACGCGGATTCCGCTTAAAAACTGCACCGCGCGGCGCGCGCACTGGCGGGAAAAGCGGACGCGCAGCGGCGCGCCGTTCATGCGCGCGGGGTCGGGACAGGCGAGCACGAGCGCATCGGGCCTGTCCGCAAGCGCCGCGGCGCAGGCGGCGGCGTCCTCCGGCGCATGCCGGCCGTCCGCATCCATCGTCACAGCGCCGCGCAGGTCGCCGCGCTCGGTCAGGATATAGTTAAAAGCGGTTTTCAGCGCCCGCCCCTTGCCGAGGTTGGCCGCGTGGCGCAGAACGACGCACGCATATTCCGCCTGCGCGGCCCGGAATACGGGCGCGTACTCCGCGGGGCTCCCGTCGTCCACCAAAACGATGTTCGCAAACCCCAGCCGGCGCAGCGCACCGAGCAGCCCGGGCAGCGCTGTGCCGGGCTCAAACGCCGGAATGACAACCGCAATATCATGCAGCCGCTTGTCCATGCGCACCCCTCCTGCGTTCAGATTCCGCAATACAGCAAAATTCCACTCCAAAACGATTTTGCAGCCGGACTGGTTGCGGCCGCGGTACAGGCTATTTGTCTTTATTATAACACAGAAAACCGCAAAGGACAACCGCGTAAGGCGATATCCGCTCAACGGAAAAGCGCAGTCCTGATCGGTGCTCCACAATGTGCGAATGTATGATGTTGGAATTATTTTCAACGTCATATTTTCTGGAATCCGGAAATAATAATCATGTGTTCCATATGCGCTGCAAGCGCAAAGGGCCATGCACTGTAAAAAATTACATTGTATGACAGAACACAGATTCCGAATACTAGGAATGAAATCATTTTCAGGAGGTGAAATAGAATGGATTCTAAGACGAAAGAGGCTCTGAACAGATTCAAAATGGAATGTGCGAGCGAAGTGGGCGTCAGCCTGAAGCAGGGTTACAACGGCGACCTTTCTTCCAAGCAGGCTGGTTCCATCGGCGGCCAGATGGTTAAGAAGATGATTCAGCGTTATGAAGAGAGCATGAAGTAAGAATTGATATATTCTTATTGTTTATGATAACGGCTAGGCTCCCCTCCGGCGGACTTGTCCCCGGATGGGAGCCCGTTATTTTCTGTTGATTTTCATGTGTAAATCCGATACAATAGAAAAAAACGGAGAGGATGAACTGCAGATGGAAAACCGCTGCTTTTTGCTTGACGGAGGCATGGGCACCATGCTCGCAAGCCGAATCGACATGCCGGCGACGCTGCCGGAATCGGTCAATATCACCCATCCGGATATCCTGACGGATATTCACCGCGCCTATATCCGCGCCGGCGCCGATTATATTTATGCGAACACGTTCGGCGTAAACGGGCACAAGCTGCGCGGCAGCGATTACACGGTTGACCAGCTCGTGGGCGCGGCGCTCCGAAACGCAAAGGCGGCGGCCGCCGCCGAGGGGCGGGACAACGTCAAAGTCGCGCTGGATCTCGGTCCGCTCGGCGAAATGCTCGAACCCATGGGTACGCTCACGTTTGACGAGGCCTACGAGCTGTTCCGCGAAGCAGTGGTCGCAGGCGAGAAGCACGGCGCGGACCTCATCGTGTTCGAAACATTTTCCGACCTGCTCGAGCTCAAGGCCGGGCTGCTCGCCGCACGGGAGCACACTTCCCTGCCCGTATTCTGCACCATGACCTTCACCGAGAGCGGCAAGACCTTTGCCGGCGTCTCCGTATCGAGCGCCGCGGTCACGCTCACTGCGCTCGGCGCAAGCGCCGTCGGCATCAACTGTTCGCTCGGCCCGGTGCAGATTTACCCCATGATCCAGGAGATGGCGCGCTACACCGACCTGCCCCTGATCGTCAAGGCGAACGCGGGGCTGCCGAAAGACGGCGCAGCCGTATACGATATAGGCCCCGAAGTGTTTGCGGAAATGGCGCCCAGGTTTATAGAAGCGGGCGCGGCATACATCGGCGGCTGCTGCGGGACTACACCGGCGTACATATCCGCAATCCACGGCGCTGTCGAGGGACTGCCCCTGCCGCCGGCGCGCAAGGTCCAGTCCGCCGTTTGCAGCGCGCGCGAAACCGTCGCGCTCGACAGGGTGCGCATTGTGGGCGAACAGATCAACCCCAGCGGCAGGGACGCGTTTGCAGACGCGCTGCGCGCCGGCATGACCGATTCTGTGCTCGACCTTGTGTTTGCGCAGGAGAATGCGGATATGCTCGACGTGAACGTCTCCCTGCCGGAATTGGACGAGCCGGCCGTCATGCGTGAAACCGTCCGGCTGATCCAGAGCGTCTGTCACAAGCCGCTGCAGATAGACTCGGCAAACCCCGCCGCCATGGAGGCGGGCCTGCGCGCCTGTAACGGCAGGCCCGTGCTCAACTCCGTGACGGGCGAGGACGCGAAACTCAGCGTCATGCTCCCTCTCGCCCAAAAATACGGAGCCGTTGTCGTCGGCCTGACTATGGACGAGGCCGGCCTGCCCGATACGGCGGAACGCAGGCTGGAAATTGCGCGGAAAATCGTTGAACGCGCGGAGGCGTTCGGCCTGCGCCGCAGGGACGTTGTGATCGACTGCTTGTCCCTGCCTGTCGCCGTGTATCCCGACCAGGCGGCCGAGACGCTCAAGGCGGTCGCGCTCGTCAAGCGGGAGCTGGGCGTGCGCACCATGCTC
>CAJLRT010000238.1 GCA_905209135.1 uncultured Eubacteriales bacterium | reverse complement strand
CTACACGACGCTCTTCCGATCTGCCCGCGCCGCTGTACGGCGCCTGCCGAGGGGAGGGGAAACAGCATGGACAACCGCAATTATGAGGACAATCAGGACAATTTGAATATAGACGGCAATGAGGATATCGCGCGCGCGGTAAATGCTGCGCGTCAGGCAAAGCAGAACGGCTCCCGGATCGCAGCGGACGCCGCGGCGGCGCTTTCCGGCGAAGGATCGGGGCGCGCAGGCGAGACCGACGCGCAGATGGACGATATCGCCGCCGCCGTACGGGAGGCGACGGAGCGCGTACACGAGGCAAAACTGCAGCCGGAGAAAACCGCCAGACCGGAGGAACCGGCGCAGCCTGCAGTGGCGGAGCAGGGACTCCCGGCGCAGGCGGCCGGCCCGGAATTCTCCGGAACAGAGGAGGATGCCGTACAGGCGGAAGCCGCCGCGACGACGGAAGAGTCCGGGATTGATATGTCGGACACGATTCCCATGTCCGCCGTCGGAGCGCAGGACGCCGCGCCGCAGGCGGCGGATGAATCGCAGACCATGGTGTTCGGCGCAACCGGCGTTCCCGCCGGCGCCGCCGAGCAGGATGACCTTGCCGATACCATTCGGGTCGACTCAAAGGAACTGAAGCAGTTGAAAAGAAATAAAAAGAAATCGAACAGCCGGTGGTACTGGAGCGTGCTGAAAGGCCTCGGCTATGCCGTGAGCCTGCTGGCGGGCATGGCCGCCGTGGGCCTGCTTATTTTTGTTACCGTAATCAACAATTTTGAAGACCCCACCATGGATGAGCTGTTCGCAAACCTGACACTGGACTCCACAACGACCATTATGGCCTATGACAAGGAAAAGGGCGACTATGTGGAGCTGCAGGAGCTTTACGCCGACGAAAACAGGGTTTGGGTGGACCTGGAAGACATTCCGCTGCATCTGCAGCAGGCGCTCATCAGCATAGAAGACGAGCGTTTTTACGAGCACAACGGCGTGGACTGGAAACGTTTCGGCGGCGCTGTCATCGGCTGGTTTACCGGCAACGACACCTACGGCGCGTCCACGCTTACCCAGCAGCTCATTAAAAACCTGACGGACGAGGACGACGTAAGCTGGCAGCGCAAAGCGCGCGAGGTGTTCCGCGCGCTGTATGTGGAACGCAAATTCGATAAGGACGTTATTCTGGAATACTATCTCAACGTCGTTTACTTTAATTACAGGGCCTATGGAGTCGGCAAGGCCGCCGAGCTCTACTTTAACAAGGACGTCAAGGACCTGACGCTTGCAGAGTCGGCGTCGCTGGTGGCCATCTTTAAAGCGCCGGCGTATTACGAACCCTACGACCACTATGACAACAACCTCAGCCGGCGCAAGCTTGTGCTTGGGAAAATGCTGGAGCTGGGCTATATATCGCAGGAAGAGCACGACCAGGCGGCGGCGGAGCATCTATCGCTCAACCCCAAGGGGCCGCAGATGGCGCTGGAGCCGACCTATTCTTTCTTTGTCGACCAGATTATTGAGGATTTGATCGACTATCTCTCCGATCCGGAAAACGGCCTGCCCTACAACAGCGAAAGCGCCAAGTCCCTGATATACCGCGGAGGACTGACTATTTACGCGACGATTGACCAGGAGATGCAGGCCGCGCTGGACGCGGCGTACGCGGACGACGATATTTTCCCCCGCGTGCGTACGGAGGAACAGTACCAGTCCGCCATGTACATCATGGACCACAAGACCGGTTTTGTGCTCGCCATGGCCGGCGGACGCGGGGAAAAGACGACCAACCGCGGCCACAACCGCGCGACCATGTCGCCCCGGCAGCCGGGGTCTGCGCTCAAACCGCTGTCGGTCTATGTTCCTGCGCTGGAAGCCGGCGTTATCACGCTGGGCAGCGTAATCGACGACAGCCCGGTCAAGTACTACGGCGGCCCGTATCCGCAGAACGCTACGCGAAAATACTACGGCATGACAACCATGTACTTTGCCATTGAACAGTCGCTCAACGCGACCCCCGCGCGGATTCTGGAGGATCTGCTCGGCTATGAGGCGTCGTTTGATTATATGTACGACAAGCTGCGCTTTAAGTCTCTTGTCAGGGAACGTGTGGACGAGGACGGGCAGCAGCATTCGGACGTAGGGCTTGCCCCGCTGTCTATGGGCGCGCTTACAGACGGCGTCACGGTCCGGGAAATGACGGCGGGATACGCTGCAATCGCGAACCAGGGCGCGTACAATAAGCCGCTTACTTTCTCCAAAGTGGTGGACAACACGGGCAAGACGATCATTGAGATAGAACCGGAGAACGATCAGGTTATGTCCGTGGAAAACGCATGGCTGATGCAGGAGCTTCTGCAGAACGGCGTGCGCAACGGTCTCGCGGGCAGCGGCCGGCTCAGTATTCCGCTGGCCAGTAAAACCGGTACCTCAAACTACAACTATGACAAGTGGTATATGGGCTTTACGCCCTATTTCACCGCCGGCCTCTGGCTCGGCTATGACGAAAACGCGAACCTCACGGACAACGGCGCGCCGGCGACCATTTCCGGCCAGGTCTGGAAGGGGATAATGAGCTATATCATTGACGCGATGGGCTATGAGGAGATGGACGGCACGCTGGCGCCGCGGCCGGACACCATCGTGACCGGCAGCTACTGCATGGATTGCGGCGGCGCGGCTACGGCG
>CAJLRT010000237.1 GCA_905209135.1 uncultured Eubacteriales bacterium | reverse complement strand
CGGCATTATCCCCGCGCCCACATACGGTACCGCTGGGCCGCGCAGGACTGCATGTCGCTCGACGGGATGCCGTATATCGGCGCGCACCGGAAAAGCACACCCTATCTGCACGTGGCGACCGGCTTCAACAAGTGGGGCATGACCGGCTCCATGCTCGCCGCGACCATGCTCGCCCGGCAGATTGAGACGGGGACAAGCCCCTGTGCCGGCCTGTTCTGGCCGCGTCGGTCCATGCTCCACCCCGCTTTGTTTTCCAATATCGGCACAGCGGCGCTGCACCTGCTCAAGCCGGGAAAGCGCTGCGCGCACATGGGCTGTTCCCTGCACTGGAACGAAGCCGAACAGAGCTGGGACTGCCCCTGCCACGGCTCGCGCTTTGACAGCCGCGGCAGGCTGACCGACAACCCGGCAAAGCGGGGGATCTCCATTGAATAGCGGATTTGAAGGGCTTTACTTCAAGCACCAGGCGGGCGGCACGACCCTGGCGCTCATCCCCGGCCGGTCCGCGCGCGAAGCGTTTATCCAGGTGGTTGTAAACGACCGCGCGTACTACCTGCCCTATGCGCCGGAGGAATACGCCGCGGACGGCGGCATGCGGGTGGGCGCAAGCCGGTTTTGCAGGGACGGCGTGCAGCTCGACATCCGGGGGAAAGACCTGACCCTCTGCGGAAATATCCGATACCGCGGCATAACCCCAATCCGCGGCGACATTATGGGTCCGTTCCGGTTTTTTCCCATGGAGTGCCGGCACACCGTCGTCAGCATGCACCACCGGCTGGAGGGCGGGCTTATCATGAACGGCCGCGCCCTCAATTTTACAGGCGGGACCGGCTACATTGAGGGGGACAGCGGCCGCTCCTTCCCCAGCAGCTATACCTGGGCCCAGTGCAACTGCTGGGCGGACGGCGGCGCGGACAGCTCCGTGATGGCCTCCGCGGCCCGCATCCCCTTTCTGGGCCTGCGGTTCTGGGGCTGCATCGCCGCGGTATGGCACGGGGGCCGGGAATACCGGCTTGCGACCTACCGCGGCGCGCGGGTGCTCGAGCGCACGCCGCACCGGCTGGCAATCGGCCAGGGCGGGCTGCGGCTGACCGTCGAAGTGCCGGAGCACGCGGGGCACAGCCTGCGCGCGCCGGACGGCGGCGACATGCGGCGCACCATCCGCGAGAGCCCGGATGTGCCGGCCCGCATCGTCTTTTCCCGCGGCGGAGTGGTCGTATTTGACCGGACAAGCGAGCACGCGAGCTATGAATATGTAAAATAAGAAACGCGGTCCCGAAAGCAGATTTTCGGGACCGCGTTTTCTGTTTACGCCGTGTCGCGGCGCATTTTATACTGGAAGGCGAACACCGCAAGGGCCATCACCGCCGCCGCATAGCCCAGCACCCACCACAGGTGCGGAAAAATGCCGGCGAAGTCGCCCGCGAGCGCGGCGCGGCCCGCGTCGACGGCATGGGCGAAGGGCAGCGCGTACGCGACCTTCTCATACGCGCCGCCGGCGAGCGACACGTCGAACCACGCGCCGGAGAGCCATGCGCTCGCATTGGTGAGCAGCGCGCCGCATACGCCTCCGACCTGCCGGTCGTTCAGCAGGCTTCCGGCGAGCAGGCCGAGCCCTATGAACAGCAGCGCGGCGGGCAGGCTCACGGCGAGCGCCAGCAGGACGTTCCAGCTCGGAGCAAGGCCCAGGCACAGCGCCGCCGCAAAGCAGAACGCGCTCTGGGCGAGGGAGAACGGGAGCAGGGGCAGGATATACCCGCCGATAAACTGCGCCGCGGTCAGCGGAGAGGCGTACAGCCGGGACAGCAGCGATGTGCCGCGGTCCTTTGCGACGAGCATGCCGGAAAACAGAGAGACGAAGGACAGGCCGAACACTGCGATGCCGGGCGCAAGCGTATCGATGGGAAAGACCGCCTCGGGGATATTCGCCTGCAGCATGCTCAGCAGAAGCAGCACTGCGAGCGGGAACCCGAGCCCGAACGCCAAATTGAGCGGGTCGCGCAGAATCTCCCTGCCGCAGCGCGAAGAAAAGACAAGCATTCTCACAGACGCCCCTCCCCCTTTCCGGCCAGTTCCACAAACGCGTCCTCCAGCGTTGCGGCGCCCGTCCGCTCCATCAGCTCCGCCGGCGTGCCGACAGCGCGCAGGCGGCCGGCCGCCATAATCCCGACCCGGTCGGAAAGCGCGGCGGCCTCCTCCATATAATGGGTTGTCAGGAGGATGGTGACCGAGCCCTTCAGCCGCCGGATGGCCGACCACAGCTCGCGGCGGGCGAGAACGTCTACGCCCAGCGTGGGTTCGTCGAGGAACAGAATCTGCGGCGAGGTAATAAGCGCCATGGCGATGCTGAGCCTGCGCTGCATGCCGCCCGAAAGCGTTTTTGCGCGGCGGTTTTCCGCCTCTGTCAGGCCGAGCTGCGCCAGCAGCTCGCCCGCTTTCCCGCGCGCCTGCTCCCGGGTTGCGCCGTAAATCCCCGCGACCATTTCCAGGTTCTCGCGCGCGGTCAAGTTCCGCGCGACCGCCGTTTCCTGCGGCGATATGTTGATTTTGGCCCTGACCGCCTGCGGGCGCGTGCGGATGCTGTCGCCGAGCAGAAAGGCGTCCCCGCACGTCGGTACATGCGCATAACGCAGCCCATTCTCTCCGGTAATCGTATCATCCGTTTCCAGT
>CAJLRT010000236.1 GCA_905209135.1 uncultured Eubacteriales bacterium | reverse complement strand
AAGATCCAGCACTACGCGGGCGAGCCCACCTTCGTCAGCGAATACGGCGGCATCGGCTGGTCCGAGGACAAGAACAGCTGGGGCTACGGAACGAACCCCAAAACGCCGGAGGAGTTTATTGAACGCTTTAAAGGACTGACCGACGCGCTGCTGGACAACAGCCGGATGTTCGCGCTGTGCTATACGCAGCTGACCGACGTGGAGCAGGAACAGAACGGTCTGTACACCTATACGCGCGAGCCGAAGTTCGACCCGGCCGTCATCCGCGCGATTCTTTCGCGCAAAGCAGCCATTGAAGACTGACGCGGCAAAGGCCGATGATGCCTGCATATCATCGGCCTCGGTTTTTCTTGCAGGCGGCGCACAACCGGTTGGCGGGCGCCGCCTTTCTTTTTTTGCGCGCATACTACAATGGCAGGGATTGCATCTTATGCGGGCGGATAATCCCGCGGAAGGATAGTGTAATTTTTGGGGTAGCCTTGATAAATCGGATCAAAATATGCATTCGCTAGAAAAATAGAATCCGAGAAATACTCTATAGCCGTAATCGTATAATCATCATTCGTTGTTTCTCCCGTGTACGTGATAACCAGCACGCCATCCCGCAGCAAATGCTTGGTCATATACTTCTCTTTCTTCATCCCATATATATCCTCATACCACTCGCAGAACTGTTTTGAGAGAATCGTCGTATGGTCGATTTTCAGGACGTCTTCCATGGTATCGCCAACCTGGAGTCCATCGAAATCAGCCTTATACATCAGCTTTTCAGAGTAGATGCATCCGGTCATGACGATTTCCGTTTCGTCCTCTGTTATATACCTTTTGTCGTCCGCCTCATAGTCCCGAGGGCGTTCAAAAAAGATATATGCGTACCCGCCGTCATAGACCTTGTTCACCGTGTAATACTGGCCCGCACCGGTCTTCCGCAAAAACGAAATGGGAAATACATCTTTATATACTGCAATATCATAGGGCATACCGCCGCGACTGTCCCCATTTTCAAACAATTCACAGACAGAGCCAGGATACATGGGAGACATGATCTCCTCCAGGGGACGCTCGTTTGTGATGACTGGCAGGATATCGGCATACATCCCCTCCACATGGATGACGTCCTCTTTCACGGTATCAACAACACGTTTGGGCGGGTACTCAAAAATGGCGATATCCTCCCAGGATTTTGGTTGTGGATATGACCGGTTTTCCCATTCCTCTGGCGTATAATCCTTCAGCTCATATGGAGTGAACTCCAATTGCGGTAAAGAGGTGGAACTCGACTGGGATGGCTCCGGTTTTGTTGATATATTTGACGAGGGGTTAGAGTTCGCACTGCCAAAGCCCACACCTGAGGGAGAACAAGCACACAGACAAAATATAAGCACTAAGATGAGTATAATAATCCATTTCATAGTTTTCACCTCAAGGCCGGATCAACCGCAAAAACGATGGTAGCCGATGGAGTTAGACTCCGAACACTGTCCCGGCAACCGCTGCCATTATTCATGGGATTGATTGCAGGGCATGCCGAACGCCGCTGTCTTCACATACCCGTATCTTAGCAGATCAATCCTCAGAATGCAAGCCATTGAAGACTGACGCGGCAAAGGCCGATGATGCGCAGGCATCATCGGCCTCGGTTTTTCTTGCAGGCGGCGCATAACCGGTTCATGGCGGGCGCCGCCTTTCTTTTTTTGCGCGCACGCCATATTTCCCGCCTGTTTCGTCCATACTATGGGCGGAGGGGAACACAATGAAACAATCCATTTGGCACGGCGCGCTCGCGGACGTTCCGGAGCGCGGCCCGCTCGTCGGCGAACGGAAGACCCACGTGCTGGTTATCGGCGGCGGCATGGCGGGGCTGCTCACGGCATATATGCTCAAAAAGAAAGGCGCGGACTGCCTGCTGCTCGAAGCCGGGCGGGTGTGCAGCGGGAACACAGGGCGCACAACCGCCAAAATTACGGCGCAGCACGGGCTGATTTACGCAAGGCTCATCCGGCAGTACGGCGCGTTGGCCGCGCGGCGATTTTACGAAGCGAACACGGCGGCGGCCGGCGTATACCGGGCGCTTGCGGAGGAGATCGACTGCGACTATGAGGAAAAGACGGCCTATGTATACAGCACGGACGACCGCGCCGCGCTGGAGGAAGAGGCCGCCGCTTACGTAAAGCTCCGGATTCCGCACACATGGCGGGAGGACCCGCCCCTGCCCGTGCGCGCCTGCGGCGCGCTCGGCATGCCGCAGCAGGCACAGTTCCACCCGCTGAAGCTCGTGCGGGGGATTCTGCCGGAGCTGGACTACCATGAAAACACGTTTGTGACCGATATTCAGGGACGCCGAGCCCTCACGCGCCAGGGCGCGGTGACGGCGGAGCATATTGTGCTGGCCACCCACTACCCCATGGTCAACGTGCCCGGCCTGTACTTTCTGAAGCTGCACCAGAGCCGTTCCTATGTCGTGGGTCTGGAGGGCGGGCCGGACGTGGACGGCATGTATATCGACAAGCAGGCAGGCGGCCTCTCGCTGCGCAACTACGGAGACATGCTCCTGCTCGGCGGCGGCGGGCACAAGACCGGCAAGCCGGGCGGCGGCTGGGCGGCGCTGCGCGAAGTTGCGCAGCGGGCGTACCCCGGCGCGGAGATCCGCTGCGAGTGGGCCGCGCAGGACTGCATGTC
>CAJLRT010000235.1 GCA_905209135.1 uncultured Eubacteriales bacterium | reverse complement strand
GTCGCTTGTGAAGCTGACGCTGCAGGGCCGCGTCCGCTCCGACCTTGTGATCAACCGGGCGCTTGTGGCGGCGGGTCTGGACCGGTTTCAGTTTGTGAAAGTGGCGGACGAGACCCGGCCGGAACTGGACGCGGTGCGCCTTGCGTCGGAGCGGACGCTCGCCGGCCTGTTTGTAAACGCCGTCCTGCGCAGCGGTGCGGACCCACAGGCCGCGGAGGGCGCGCTGCGCGCCGGGCTTGCGGCGATAAGCGGAGAGGAGCTGAAGTTCGATGAGGATTGAAGAGCTGGTCCCCATCCGGTTCGGACGCCTGCGCGGAGAGCCGCTGGGTCTGCAGCCGGGCCTGAACCTGATCTGCGGCCCGAACGAGAGCGGGAAGAGCACCTATGCCGCGCTGATCCGGTTTCTGCTCTACGGATTCAGCTCGCAGGGGAAAAGCAAGCAGAACCCGCTGCCCGAGCGGGCTAAGTTCGTGCCCTGGGACGAGGCGGGCGCCGCGGGGAGCATGGTCTACAGCCAAAACGGAAGAGTTTACAGGCTGCACCGGGAGGCCAAGGGGTCGAAGCAGGCGTTTTCGGTGTCCGACGAGGCGACGGCCGCGCCGGTCGCCTTTCTGCGCGAGCCGGGGGAAGAACTGTTTGGACTGTCCAGAAACACCTTTGAAAGCACGGCGTTTTTCGGGCAGTCGCTTCTCTCCTCCATTTCCATGGAGGAGATAGAGTCCAAGCTCAAAAATATCGCCACGGGCGCGGACGAGAACGTATCGTTTCAGAAAGCGATGACCCGCCTGAAAAACGCGCGCAACGCGGTCGACAACGGCCGCCGGGGCGGCGCGCTTCCGGCCCTGTGCGCGGAGCGGGCGGCGCTTCGCGCGCAGATGGAGCAGCTTGCGGCGACGGCGCTTCGGCACAGGCGCCTGCAGCAGGAGCTGACGGAGAAGATGCGCGCAAGGGCGGCGCTGGAACAGCGGATCCGGGAGCTTTGCGCGCAGACGGAGGCGCATGAGCAGCGGCGCAGGGGCGATCTGGAACAGCGCCGCGCCGCCCTTGCGCGCGAGCAGGCCGAGCTTGCCGCCGTGCGGGACGCGCTTGCGCGGGAGCTCGGCGGCGCGGGCCGGGAGGAGCTGGACCGCGCAAAAGAGGTTTTGTACCGGTACGAGGCGCAGGCCGCGGGCAGGGGGCAGCCGGAAACGGCGCCGCCCATGCCGAAGGGCGCGCCCGTCTGGATCTGGGCGCTCGCCGCGCTGCTTGGCCTCGGCGGGCTGGCCTTGCTGCTTTTCCGGCTTGCGCTGCCCGGCGCAGCCGCGCTGGGCGCGGGGCTCTGCCTTGCGGCGTTCGGCGGCGTTTTGTCCGCGTCCGCACGCAAAAAAAAGGCCGCCTGGGCGGCGGTTCGGGACCGGGAGCGGGCGGAAGCGGCGGCGTATGAGGCGGCGCAAGCCGGGCTCAGGGGCGAGCTGGACGAGTTTTTCGGGCATTTTGGGGTGTCGGACGAAAGCCAGTGGAAGCCGTGCCTGCGCAAACTGGAACAGGCGCTTGCCGCTTATACGGACACGGACGCGCGCCTGCGTGAAGCGGCCCTGCGGACGGAGGCGCTGGCGGCGTCCGGCTCCGCCGGCGCCGCCGAGGAGACGGCCGCAGCCCTGGCCGGGGCGCGGCGGCAGGCGGCGCGCTTGGATACGGAGATCGCCGCCATGCAGGGCGAACTGCAGGTGCGCCTGGAGCACCAGCAGGCGGCGGACGGGCTGCAGAGCCGGATCAACGAGCTGGACGAGCGGGAAGCGGAGCTGCGGCGGCGGCTGGAGGTGTACAACCTCGCGCTGGCGGCGCTGGAAAACGCGCACGACGAGATGACCCGCCTGTTTGCCCCGGCCCTCAATGAGCGCGCGGCCGAGCTGTTTGCATCCCTTGCCGGCCCGGCGCGCACAGTGAAGATCGACGCCGCGGGCGACGTGCGGATAGAGGAGGGCGGCGCAGTCCACGAGATCGGCTATTACAGCACCGGCACGGCCGACGCGGCGTATATCGCCATGCGGCTGGCCTGCGTAGAACTGCTGTATACGGAAGAAAAGCCGCCGCTCGTGTTCGACGACTCGCTGTGCAACCTGGACCCCGCGCGCAAGGCGGCGGCGTTCGCGCTGCTGGCAAGGCTTGCGGAGCGGTATCAGATTCTGTATTTTACCTGCCATGACGAGACGGCGGCGCTGGGCGGCGCGCAGTATTCCCGCATTTTGCTGTAACCGCCACTGCGCGTGCGTGGGAAACACCGTTTCAGCCGCGGGGGCCGGGGCGGGGAAGGGACAAGCCGCACAATACCCGGACGGACAGCGGCAGAATATCCGCAGCGCGCGCCGGTGCGTAGGCGCATAAAAGAGGCGACGGCATCAGCCGTCGCCTTATTGTACGCCTTTTTCAGTTGCGCAGCGCCGTTAGCGGCGCGGGCGCGCGCCCGCCGCGGTGGATGAAGCGCGCGGGGGAATATTCGTGCACGCCGATAATAGGCGCGGAGCCGAGCAGGCCGCCGTAGACGACCTCGTCGCCCTCCTCCTTGCCGACGACGGGGATAAGCCGCGCGGCGGTCGTTTTATTGTTGATGACGCCGATGGAGATTTCATCCGCAATGATGGCGGAGATCGTCTCCGCGCTGGTGCGGCCCGGTATGGCGATCATATCCAGTCCGACGGAACAGACCGCGGTCATGGCCTCGAGCT
>CAJLRT010000234.1 GCA_905209135.1 uncultured Eubacteriales bacterium | reverse complement strand
GGTCGGCGGCTGCGGCGAGCTTGCCAAAGCCATCCAATGGCGCACCGGCATTGAGTCGCGCGCGTCCATTCTCGGCTATGTCCAGCGCGGCGGCAGCCCGTCGGCGCGCGACCGTACCATGGCGAGCCGGATGGGCCACCACGCCGTCGAACTGCTCGTCAACGGGCAGGAAAACCGCGTCGTCGTGTACCAGAACGGCACCGTAACGGACTTTGACATGGCGCAGGCGCTTGAAATGCACAAGCCGTTCGATATGGACCTCTACAATATCTGCCTGGAAATCAACTCGTAAAAGGCAGCGGCCCCGACAGGGCGCCTTGAAAGGAGCGCACAGTTATGGAATACAGGAAGTTCGGCGATATATACGCCGTGCGGCTCGCGCCGGGCGACGAGGTCTGCTCGAGCCTGCTGGCGCTTTGCAAACAGGAAAAGCTCGGCGCCGGCACCGTGTCCGGGATCGGCGCGGCAGGCCGGGCGACGCTGGGCGTGTACCGGGTCGCGGAGCAGGTGTATGTGAGCCGCAGCCTGGAGGGTGAATTCGAGATCGCGTCGCTTGCGGGGAATATATCCCGGCAGGCGGGCCAGCCCTATCTGCACCTGCACGCCACCCTGTCCGACGCGGACGGCGGCGTATACGCCGGGCATCTGAGCGAGGCGTACATCAGCGCGACGGCGGAGATTTTTATCACCCCGCTGCAGGGCGAGCTGGGCCGGGAACGCGACGAACAGCTCGGCATCAACCTTCTGGTCTGGTAGCCGCGCGGCGCCGGCCGGGCGCGCGGGCACAAGTGCGGCGGGCCGGGCGCGGACTTACAAGAAAAAAGAGCGTTTTGCCGAAAGGGCGAAACGCTCTTTTTATTTTTATAGCCTCCGGGAGCTTCCGGCCGCCCGGCCCCATGCGGGCCTGTGCGGGCCTGCGTGTTGGTCCCTGCGCGCATACGGCAGCAGGCCGGCGCGGGCGGGACGGTCACTGCCCGTTCAGTTTTGCGGCGTATGCGGCGCGGCCCTCGGCGAACAGATCTCCGCCCGCAGGGTCGAGCCCGACGATGAGGGGAAAGTCCTCTACATACAGGCGCTTGACCGACTCGCAGCCCAGGTGCTCGAACGCGATGACCTCGCAGCGCTGAATCCGGGCGGCGGCCAGCACGCCCGCGCCGCCGATGGCGCATAAATAGATTCCGCCGTTGCGCACGACGGCGTCTTTGACCGCCTGCGAACGCTCGCCCTTGCCGATCATGCCGCACAGGCCGAGATCCAGCAGCCGCGGCGCGTACGGATCCATCCGGCCGGAGGTGGTCGGCCCGCAGGAGCCGATCACGCCGCCCGGCGGCGTCTGCGTCGGCCCGGCGTAATAGATGACCGCGTCACGCAGCGGAAACGGCAGCGCCCCGCCCGCGTCCAGCAGGCGGAACAGCTCCTTGTGCGCCGCGTCGCGCGCAGTATAGACCGTGCCGGTGAGCAATACCCTGTCCCCCGCACGCAGAGAGCGCGCTTCGGCGCGCAGGTCTTCCACTTTGATCCGGTGTTCCACTCGTGATTCCCCCTGAAAAACCGGCTGCGAAACGGGCGTTCCCCTTCGCAGCCGGCAGATTCGGATTTTTCTTACAGCGGCCAGTCCGGCTCGGCGGGCTTCTCCGCGTCCGCCCCGTTCTCGCCGAGCATGCTGATCAGGTGATTGTCGGTAATGCTCAGCGTGTCGCTGATGTTCTGGAACAGGGTGTTGACATTGCCCGTCGCGCTCTCGTAGCGGTCCTGGATCTCCCGGACCTCCTCCTGCATCGCGCGGATGCGGCGCTGCATTTCGGTCAGGCTCGCGACGCCGTCCGCCATGATCTGGCGGCTGGACTGTTCCGCCTCATAGATCAGCTCGGCGGCCTTGCGGCGCGCATCCGACACAAGGCGGGACACGTTGTTCTTGATATCGTCGTACAGCCGGCTCTTGTCATACAGAATGCGCAGTTCTTCGGTGCCGGGCACGTTCTCGTTCTTCTTCAGCTGCTCGTTGAGCGACTGCAGGCGTCCGGTTTCGGCCTCCAGCATGGCGGCCCTGTCCTGCGCCTCGCGCAGTTTCGCCTCCAGCTCCAGCCGGTCCGTCTCCTGCTCGGCCGCCTTTTCCGACTCGCTCTGCATGATCGCGATCCGGTTGCTCAGCAGCTTGTTCTGGCTGAACATATTCTCCGCCTTCTGCTCAGCCTGGGCCAGTTCCGCCTCAAGCTGCGCGTGCTGGGCCTGCTCCTTGGCGAGCAGGGCCTCCGCCCTGGCCTGTTCGGCCTGCGCCTTTGAGATCTCCGTCTGGGCCTGCTCCACCTGCAGCGCAGTCTGCGCGCGCAGGGCTTCCATCTGGCGCTCCAGCTCCGCGCTGGCGTCCGGCGCTGCCTGCGCGTCCGCCAGGCGCTTTGCAAGCGTTTCCGCGGAGGCGTTGGCTTCTGCGAGCTGGGTTTCCAGCCCGTCTATCCGGTTCTTGGCCTCGATCAGCGCGGCCTGGGCCTTCTGGAGCTTCTGCTCCGTATCGGCCTTCAGCGCGTCGTATTCGCCCTGGATCATGCGCACCTGCTGTTCCGATTCCACCTTGACCGAGTCGAGCGCGGCCTTGGGCAGCCCGCCCTCCTCCGCCGCGGAGGCCAGGCGTTCGCGCAGCGCCTGTAGCTGCTGCTCCAGCGCGCTCTCCCTGTCCGCCGCGGCGCGAAGCTCGTCGCGCATGCGCAGCAGGGCGTTGG
>CAJLRT010000233.1 GCA_905209135.1 uncultured Eubacteriales bacterium | reverse complement strand
GGGAGGGCAGTTCCCCTATTATATAAAAATCATACGCCTGCTGCTTGAACAGATCGGCGCGGGCCGCTATCCGCCGGGTACGCTTCTGCCCTCCGAAGCCAGCCTTGCCCGGCAGTACGGGGTGTCCGTCCACACCATACGCAAAGCGCTTGCCGTTCTCAATGC
This sequence comes from uncultured Eubacteriales bacterium, assembly GCA_905209135.1. Classification (GTDB taxonomy): domain Bacteria; phylum Bacillota; class Clostridia; order Oscillospirales; family UMGS1783; genus UMGS1783. The sequence continues at coordinate 2,556 of CAJLRT010000233.1, read as the reverse complement.
GAGCGGGTTTTCCCGCACCATCAACGGCCGGGGTACCGTAGTGTGCAGATCCGACCGGAGCATTTACCTGAAAAACGGGGATCGCCGCCTTATCATGCTGTACCTGAGCGCGCTGCAGCTAATGGCTTTCGCCAGCCGCCCCGCGGCGCGGCTGGCGTTCGACGCGATCCGGGAACAGGATATTCCGCGCCTGCGCGCGGCTGCTCCCCTGCCGTACTCCGCGCTGTTTTCCGCCCTGCAGGAGTGCCTTCTGAACCGGACGCCCCTGTATCCGCTGGCGGTAATCCTGAAAGAGACGAGCAGAATAATAAGCTGGGGTTTTTACGACCCTGTCATCCGGGAAAGCCTGAACGAAATCTGCCGGCGCGCGTGTATCTGCCTGCAGAACGGGGAGCGGCAGGGGTTTGTCAACGGGGTTTTCGACTGTTACCGCAGCGCGTTTTTCGGCGTCCGCCGGTTTCTGGCAGAGGAGGGGATAATTGGGCCGGACGAGATACCCGTGCCGGACTGAGCGGCCGCTGCTGCGCACAAAAAGCCCGCAAAGCACACTGCTTTGCGGGCTTTGCATACCGGGCGGCGCCGGGGCCGTTTTTTGTTTCGGCGCGCGTTTTTTGCCTATGCCGCGCGTCCAATATAAACCTGGATCTGATACTGCCATTGCAGTATGCCGGTGACAATGATTTGCGCTACTGTAAATGCAGGCGCGGCGCCGTACTCGCGTTCGGCGGCCAAAAGCAATTGATGTTCCGTCTCCGCCCTGGCCTCTTCCGTACTCTCGGCGCACAGATACCGCCCCGCAGGCAGCGTCAGCAGTCCGTCCGTTTCGGCATACCGGACGCAGACTGCAAACATCCGGGAACGCCCGCCGCCCGTATATACGCCCGCCAGGTCCTCAAACTGGAACCGGTCCCGGAGCGGCTCGGGCAGCTCGCTGTAGAACCGGCCCAGATAATTCCACAGGTTGTCCAGGGCCGGGGCGGTCAGCGTATCGGACAGCAGTATGACGCGCGCGGGGTATTCGCTGATCCTGTACCCCGCCGCCGCGGGCCGCCCGTGCAGTTTGCCCTCATAATCCCGCTTTGCCGCCTGTATTTTGGCCTTGCCGCGCTGCAGGGCCGCTATCTTTTCATCGGCCCTCTTTTCCGCCGCGGATAAAAATGCAATGATTTTCTCCAGATCGTCGTATGCAAGAACCTCCTTTATCTGCCGCAGGGGCAAATCCATCTGCTGCAACGCGCGCACCGTATGCAGGCGGACAATATCCTGCTTCGTATAGTATCTGTAATGCGTCCACTCGTCCTTCTCGCTTGGCTTTACCAGCCCGATCCGGTCGTAGTGGCGCAGGGTTTCCGGCGTGGTATGTACAGCTTTCGCCGCTTCGCCGATAAAAAACCGCTCTTCCATGGCACAAACCCCCTTGACTTTTGTGTTGCACAAAGGTCTATAATCATGATAGCAGGTTTTCATGCGAACTGCAAGCCCTGCAAAGCGCCCGAAGCCGGGCATATCATGTAGAATGGAGGACGAATGATGAAAAAGCTGGTTGCTCTCGTGTTCTGCGCTGTATTCGCCGCGGCCGGCCTGACCGGATGTTCCGCAAACGAGGAGCCCTATATTGAAAAAACATACACGCCGGAAAACGCGCAGATCAACGCCGTTTGTATTGATGTGCGGGACAGAACCGTGGAAGTCGTCCCATCCGAAGACGAGGGGATCCACCTGGTTTACTTTGAAAGCGAAACGGAGGCGTACAGCATTGCCGTCTCCGGGGACAACGTGCTCGCCATGACCGCTGAAAACAATAAGAAATGGACGGATTATATAGGAGGCCAGGCGCCGGCAGAATACCGGAAAATTACAGTCAGGCTGCCGGACTCGCTCCTGGACAGCCTGTCTGTCTCCACCACCAACGAGGACATTGCAGTCGGAGAACTGGCTGTGAACGAAAGCATATCGCTAAAGGCGAACGGGGGAAATATCTCCTTTCTCATGCTTTCAGCGGGAAATGAAATCGCCCTGGACGTTAAAAACGGCAATATCACCGGCGCCGTTTCCGGCAGTTACGACGATTACGCCATTTCCTGTACGGTGAAAAAGGGCGAATGCAACCTGCCCGCCAGCAAAGAAAACGGCGAAAAAAAACTGACCGTTGCCGCAAACAACGGAGACGTAACCATACAGGCCGCCTAAGGGCAAAGCGGCAATTCACAGGCGCAGGGCCGGGAACATTCCCGGCCCTGCGTCCGCATTTACGGGACGGACGCGGCGCAAAGGGAGGCGGCAAAGGAGCGGACCGCTGTAACGCGAGGGCCGCGCGGAAAAAACAGCCGCAGACGCAGCCCGAAAAAGGCTGGTAGCAAGCCGGCGCGTTGCGAGCGCGCCTGCAAGCGAGCAGCGAAGGCGCGGCGTGACCTTTTGCGAAAAGGAGGAGCAGCGGAATGAGCACGCCGGCGGCTTTTGCAAAAAAGCCGCCGCAAGCGATATGCAGCTTGCGGCGGCGAGTTTTCACGGTTTTAGCGGGCGGAGATACGCCCACGCAGCTCGCAAAAAGTTGGT
>CAJLRT010000232.1 GCA_905209135.1 uncultured Eubacteriales bacterium | reverse complement strand
ATACTGCCGCAGCAGCGCCCACAGCCTGCGCTTGAAATCGCGCGGGCGGTGTATGCCGACGTGGGCGAAAATCAGCGCCCTTTTGCGCAGCGCCTCGCAGTTGGCGCGTATGACCTCGGGGTAATAGGCGACGACCGGGCAGTTGAAGTGGTTGTCGCCGAGCTTTTCTTCGATGTTATAGGTCATGCAGGGGTAGAAGATGGTGTCGATCTCCGGGTCCTCGAGCAGGGCCGCGATGTGCCCGTGCGCGAGCTTCGCAGGGTAGCAGACGGTGTCGCTGGGAATGGTCGCCTGCCCCTTGAAATAGAGTTTCCGGGACGAACGGGGGCTGACGCGCACCTCGTAGCCGAGCCGGGTGAGGATGGTGTGCCAGAACGGGAGCGTCTCGTAGAAATTGAGCGCCAGCGGCAGCCCGACAACGCCGCGTTTCCCGGGCACGGGCTGGTAGCGTTCGAGCAGGGTCTGCTTGTATTCGTACAGGTCGAGGCCCGCCGCGGCTTTCCCGCCGTGCGCCAGCGGCCGCTCGCAGCGGTTGCCGCTGATGTATTTGCGCCCGCCCGAGAAGGTGTTGACGGTGAGCAGGCAGTTGTTCGTGCACAGGCCGCAGCCGGCGGTTTTGACCGTGTGCGTGAGCGCGCGCACTGCGTCCGCTCCCAGCAGGGAGCTTGGCATATAGACGCCGCGCCGGCGTTCCAGGCCGTAGAGGGCCGCGCCGTATGCGCCCATCAGCCCCGCGATATCCGGACGGACGACTTCGGCGCCCATTTCCAGCTCAAAGGCGCGCAGCACCGCGTCGTTGTAGAAGGTGCCGCCCTGTACGACGATGTTGCGGCCGAGCGCCGCGGGGTCGGAGGCGCGGATTACTTTGTATATGGCGTTTTTCACAACGCTGATGGCCAGGCCCGCCGACACGTTTTCAATCGACGCGCCGTCCTTCTGCGCCTGCTTGACGCTCGAGTTCATGAACACGGTGCACCGGCTGCCCAGGTCGACCGGCGCGTCGGCAAACAGGCCGCGCCGGGAAAACGCCGCGATATCCTCGCCGAGGGTCTCGGCAAAGGTCTGCAAAAAGCTGCCGCAGCCGGAGGAGCAGGCTTCGTTGAGGAAAATGTCGCTGATCGCGCCGTTTTCCACCTTGAAGCATTTCATGTCCTGGCCGCCGATATCGATGATAAAGTCCACATCCGGGCTGAATCTGCGCGCCGCGGTAAAGTGGGCGACCGTTTCCACGACGCCGAAATCGGCCCTGAACGCCTCCTTGATGAGCTGTTCGCCGTAGCCGGTCACGGTCGCGCTTGCGATTTCAATGTCGGGGCAGGCCTCGTAAATGTCCAGTATATCCTGCCGGACAATGGGAACGGGGTTTCCGCCGCCCTGGTGGTAGGTGGTGCGCAGCAGACTGCCGTTTTCGCTGACGAGGGCGGTTTTCACAGTGGTCGAGCCCGCGTCGATCCCGAGATGGGCGCGGCCGCGGTAGAGTTCCAGCTCCTGTACGGGCACGCGCGCGCGGCTGTGCCGGGCGCGGAACGCCTCGTATTCCGCCTCGTCACGGAACAGGGGGTCGGTGTGGGAAAAGGCGCTGGCCGTGCGGCCCGCGCGGCCGATCCGCTCACACAGCTCGGAAAGGGCGAGGCGTTCTCCGGCGTAGAGCGCGGCGCCGATGGAAACGAAATACAGGCTGTGCTCCGGCAGCGCGCCGGTCAGGCCCAGCACATGGTCGAACGCGCGCCGCAGCTCGCTCATAAAGGTGAGCGGGCCGCCCAGATACACGACGGACCCCTCGATCCTGCGTCCCTGCGCCAGCCCCGATATGGTCTGGTTGACGACGGAGTAGAGAATGGAGGCGGAAACGTCCTCCACCGTAGCGCCCTGGTTGAGCAGGGGCTGCACGTCGGTCTTGGCGAACACGCCGCAGCGGCTGGCGATGGCGTACACCTTGCGGTGGTTTTTCGCCCGTTCGTTGAGCTCCCCGACGCTGATTTTGAGCAGGGTCGCCATCTGGTCGATGAACGCGCCCGTGCCGCCGGCGCAGCTTCCGTTCATGCGCGCGTCGTACAGCCCGCTGAGAAAGAGGAGCTTGGCGTCCTCCCCTCCCAGCTCGATCACTACGTCCGCGCCGGGCGTGAAGCGCTCGGCCGCAAGCCGGGTGGCGTGCACTTCCTGCACAAAGGGCAGCCCCGCGCGCTCGGCAAGGCCCAGCCCCGCGCTGCCGCTGAGGGCAACGGCCGCCCCGTCCATATCCGGGAACAGCTCGCGTATGCGCGCGAGCATGCCGGCCAGGGTATCGGCGACCTTGCTGTAATGCCGCCGGTACTCCGTATGTACCACATTGTACTGGTCGTCCAGCACCACCGTTTTCACGGTGGTGGAACCCACGTCAATTCCCAAACGCAATGTTTTCTACTCCCTGTTCTCTGTTTCTGTATATTTCTCTCTGTTTGCGCAGTGCGCACTGATGTTTTTTATAGTATAATACTTAAAATTTTTGAAGTATAAGCAAGTTTTAAAAGATATGTTAATTTTTTTGGCCACTATACTATTATACCGCCGGGACGGCTTTTTGGAACGGCGGACACGCTGGAAAAAAGCGTTTTTTTACAGCGGCGCGCCGCGCGGTCCGTCCGGGTCCCGGTCCCGCGGAGGAAAAGCGCCGCGCGGCGGGTGAACTCTGCGCGCTAAAACAAACGGTGGGCAGAGAGGCTCTGGGGGCATTTGCTCCTAAATTTGCGGAAT
>CAJLRT010000231.1 GCA_905209135.1 uncultured Eubacteriales bacterium | reverse complement strand
TATCCGGACTCCGCTGACTTCGCTCGGCGGTTATTTGGATACATACATAAAATCGATTGAAAGCGGCAGATCAATGTGCCGGATCAGGTCGGACATGAAAATGCACGAACCTTTCAGGATGCTCACAAGCAGCAAATCCCTGCCCTGATAGTCTTCCGTAATCCGTTTTCCCAGCTCTTTTATCTTCTCCAAAAGCTGCTGTTCCGATACGAGAATCCGCCCAATGCTATCCTTCATTTGAAATCTCCTTTATATATATGTTCAGATATTGCTTTGTCGTGTTATCGGGCCGGCAGTCCGCCGACGGGCCGACGCCCATGATCCAGGCGACGCGCTCCCCCGCAGTCAGCAGAGGATTTATGCCGCGCGCCGGCAGAGGCAGCTTGCGGTCGGTGTACAGACGGCGCACGGGCTTGGAGCCCACGCCGGGGATGGAGAACCGGTCGCCGCTGCGCATGGAGCGGATCGTGAGCGGGCCGGAAAGTTTCGCATAATCGAGCGCGTTGCGGGGATCGGCGTGCCGACGATCTTCCAACCGCAGCGATATGCGCCACGCGCCGGCGAGGCACGATGCGCCGGGCTGCACCAAAACCGGTTCCAATGGGGCCGCAGGCGCAGGACTTGTCCCGACATAAAGCGCGCCGTAGCGCAGTTCGCAGAATATATCGCCGCTCAGTTGGGTGCGGCTGCCGGTTTGTCCCGACTGTAAAAGCGCTTCCAGAGTATGCATATGCGCCTGATCGTATGTTATGCCCGTTCGTTCCAAAAGAAACTGTTTGAGGACGCGATAGCGGATGGGCCGGGGCTGGGCTTTGAGTACGGACACCAGCAGGGCGTCCCCTTTTTCGGCTTCACGGTACACGTCATCAGCCAGCCGGTCCAGCACGGCGGCGTCCGCCGCCAGCAGTTCGCACATGCGGCTGATATGCTCCAGCGCCCTGGGGTTGATCCGGCAAAGCTCCGGCACAACGGCGTGACGGATACGGTTGCGGGAATAGGCCAGGTCTGCGTTGGAGGCGTCCGTCCTGTAGGACTGGCCGGCCTCGCGCAGATATTGCTCAATCTCCGCGCGCTGCAGGCAGAGCAGCGGCCGGATCACTGCGCCGCGCACAGGGGCGATGCCCTGCATACCCTGCGCGCCCGCGCCGCGCGACATATGGAACAGCACGGTTTCGGCGTTGTCGTTCATGGTGTGCGCCGTGGCGATCCGCGCGGCGGGAAAACCCGCGGCCGTTCGCTGCAGAAAGGCGTACCGGACCTCCCGCGCCGATGATTCCAGGTTGCCGCCGAGCGCGCGCACATCCCGCTTCTCGCTGAAAAACGGAATTTGAAACTGCAAACACAGTTCGCGGACAAAGGCCTCGTCCGCATCGGAGTCGGCGCCCCGGAGGGAATGGTTGAAATGCGCGCAGACAAGCGCACGCCCGCGCCGCGCGCACAAGTCTTTTAACATGCGCAGCATTGCGGTGGAGTCCGCGCCGCCGGACACCGCCGCGACGACTGTATCGCAGCCGTCCAGCATCCGGTGGCGGTCCATGTATTGTTCAACTTTACACGGGAGCGTCATAGCGCTTCTCCAGAGATGAAAACTTGGTGTACCTGCCGCTCCACTCCACTTCGACCGTGCCGGTTTCGCCATGGCGGTTTTTGCCGACCACGATCTTCATGATGTTCTGCCGTTCCGGTTCGCCTGTGGCCATCGCGTCGTTCACAAGGAACAGGACGGAGTCGGCGTCCTGCTCGATCGAGCCGGACTCGCGCAGGTCGGAAAGCTGGGGGCGGCCGTCCTTTCGGTCCTCCGTCTTTCGGGCAAGCTGGGAAAGCACGATGAGCGGCACGTTCAGTTCCTTCGCCATAATCTTCAAAGCGCGGGTCATCTCGCTGACCTCCTGCACGCGGTTTTCAATGCGGCGGCCGGAGGACATAAGCTGCAAATAGTCCACAATGACGAGGCCGACGTCCTTTAGGCGGCGAAGCTTTGCCTTCATCTGGCTGACTGTAATGTTGCTGGAATCGTCAAAATATATGGGGCAGTCGGCGAGCAGCTTGGTTGCCTCGGCAATCCTGCGCCAGTCGTCGTCCTGCAGCTCGCCGGTGCGGAGCTTATAGTTTTCCACGAGCGCCTGGGACGAGATGATACGGTCGACAAGCTGGTCGTTCGACATTTCCAGTGAAAAGAACACGACTTTTTTCTTGGCCTTGATCGCCACATTTTCCGCAATGTTGAGCGCAAGGCTTGATTTACCGATACCGGGGCGGGCCGCGACAATGATCAGGTCGCTGTTATGCATACCGCCCAGCAGGTTGTCCAGGTCTGCAAAATAGGTCGGAGTGCCGAGAAACTGCTCTCTGCCCTCGCCCGCCATTTTATTATAGCGGTCGATACTCTCCTGCAGGCCCTCGCGCAGAGAATAGAACCCGGTGTTGACGCGCGCGTTGGTAATATCGTAAATGCGCTGCTCCGCGTACTCGACCACCTCGTCCGCGCTGTCGGTCATCTCCATCGCGCGGGTGCGGATAGAGTCCGCCGCCTCGATCATCTGACGGAGGATGGCCTTCTGCACAATGATCTTGGCGTAGTTTTCCGCGTTTTCAATCGACGGGACGACCTCGGTGAGCGACAGCAGGTACTGCTTTCCCTCCGATTCGGAGAAAATACCCTTTGCGCGGACTTCGTCCAGCAGCGTCACGTAATCGATGGGTTTTGTTGCGGGGCTGATGGAGAGTATCGGCTCACAAGG
>CAJLRT010000230.1 GCA_905209135.1 uncultured Eubacteriales bacterium | reverse complement strand
GCAGAACGCGCCGCTGTTTTTCTCGCCGCAGGCACAGGTCCAGCCGCCCGCCTCCGGCTTTTTCTTGCCGCAGGCGGAACAGAACGCGCCGCTGTTCACCCCGCCGCAGGCACAGGTCCAGCTTCCGGGCGCCGCGGCCGCCTGCCGCTGCATCTGCTGCTGGTTGGCGGCGCTTGCCGCGCCGACAACGCCGCCGCCGGCCTGCATGCCGACGCCCACGCCCATAAACCCGGCCATGCTTCCGGCTGCATTGGAACCCGCCGCCTCAATGCCGCGCGCCACGGAGCCCTGCATGTACCCTTCGCGCACATTGGGATCGCTGAGCATTGCGCCCTGGTTGCGCATGTTGATGAGCTTGACGGATTCCTCGTCATAGCTGATCGACGCGATGCCGACCGCCTGGATCTCCATGCCGCGCATCTGGTTCCAGCTCTCGTCGAGAATGCCGGCCATGTATTTGCCGAGCTGCACGCTCTTGGACGTGACGTAGGAGATGCGCTCGCCGTCGGCGGACATCTGGTTGATGGCGGCCTGTAGCGCCTCGAGGAACTCGTTGAGGTACTGTTCGTTGATATCGCCGATTTCCACGCGGTCGCTGTCGCGCGGCACGGCCTCCGCATAGAACTTCAGCGGGTCTTTGATCTTGATGGAATAGGTGCCGTGCGTGCGCAGGAACAGCTCTGCGTTATAGAAGTTGTCGAAGTAGTTGATGGGGTTGCGCGTGCCGAACTTAATGCCTTTGATCTCCTGCAGGTTCACATAGAACACGCGCTGCGCGACCGGCGTAACGCCGCCGAATTTAAAGCGGCTGAACGTCTCCTTGAGCGAGTCGCCGAACTGGCCGTTGAACATGGACGGCAGGGAGGAGTTCTGAACGGTGTAATAGCCCTCTTCCGCGGTATAGTCCACAATTTTGCCGCCGTCCACCAGCAGCATGAACTGGTTGGGATAGACGTGGATCACGGAACCGTCGGAAACCGTGTTCTCCGTGCCCTTGCGGTTGGAGCCGCGCTTGTCGTCCCTGCGGACGGTCACGCCCGCGGTGCATACGGTGGTGTCGCTCATGCGGTCCGGCTCGATCACTTCGAGCCACTGGTCGGCGAGCCCGCCGCCGACAGCGCTGGAAATGGCTTTGATAATGCCCATGAAAAACCCTCCTGACAATCTCGGTAAACTTATCCTCATTATACAACGAAAACCCGATTCTGTCCAGCGTAAGCGGACGGAATCGGGCGCGTCGCAAAGAATTCACAAAAGGCGGCCGCAGCCGTCTGTACCTGTCTGACAAAACACACGGACAAGACCGCGCGTTTCGCGCGGCGGTCCGCCGCCTGCCATCGTGGCGGGCTACTGCTGTTCGGGCGTTTCTTCGAGCGCGCTGTCAATGAGCTTGATCAGCTCAAGCGCGCTGCGGAAATACTTGGTCTCGTTCTTTTCCGCCCAGACAATCTGGCCCTGCCAGGTCGCGTTCTGCCTGTATTGTATCTGCACGATAAACGTGGCGTGCTTGCCGGACAGCATTTCTTCCGTAAATTCAATATGAGTCGATTCTGCCATGTCTTTCGCCCCTTCCTGATTGGCGTTCGCGTTTTGTTTCCCGAAAGTCCGGTATTTTACGGAGGCTGCCGGGTACCCGATGGCGTCGAACATAAGATCCATGTTCTGGATTAGCTGGCCGACGCTCTGGAACGGTAGTCCGAGCCTGCGGTTTTTCTGGTAAATGGCGCCGGAAAATTCAATGGGATTTTTATGGTCTACACAAATGTAGACGGCGTTGCCGGATCGGTTCGCCGGATCGTTGGGACACATCTGCGTTCTGCTCTCCTTCCGCAATGCGTTGATCTGTTGAAAGCGGTTCAGCTCACCATGAGGGCGGCTGATCGCTGCCGTGCGCTTTCATAACGCTGTCCATGTTTGCGGCCGAAATTTCCTTGCAGCTTAGGCGCACGTTGGTAATTTTCGAGTGTTTGAAGAAATTGTACCGCAGCCGGTCCGCAACGATGTGGCAGTTTTCCTGGTTGATATTCATGAGCATGAGCAAAAACTGCGACGGGCTGTATCGGGTGTACACGTCCCCGCGCCGGCAGGACATGCGCGCTGCCTGGTGCAGGGCGGTGGAGAGCTTGCTCAGCCGCTCTCCGTTTTTGGGGGGGCTGTTGTCGGACTCGGTCAGGGTGCAGAGCATGAGGTAGACAGACTGGCCGCTGCGCTCCATGTGCCGCACGATAAACTGGTATATGTTTACGAAGTTTTCAAAGTTACAGTAGTACGCGCCTGTAAAGTACTCGGGTTCGCTGATGGTGGCGCGCACTTCCAGGATGGAGTCGGTCACCGGCTGCATACTGCTCGTAATTCTGCGGTAGAGGTTCTGCATCGTCTGCGAAGGGCTCACGCCCAGGTCGTTGTACAGGGTGTTGGCGACGCTGTTGTACTCCTCAATGGCCTCTCTGCCGCGCCGCAGCTCGTACAGGCAGGAGATGTGCATGAGGTACAGCTCCTCCTCATAAGGGTAGAGCACGGTCGCGCGCTGCAGCACGGGCAGGACCTCGTCAAACCGTCCGCAGCGTTCCGCAATGCCGTAAGCGGTGCGGATCAGCTCGCAGAACTGTTCCTGATAGCGGACGGCGCGGCCCATGACCCAGGGCTCGTTGGAGGAGCGCGTCAAAAAATCGCTTCTGTACAGCTCAATCGCCTGCATGCACAGCGCAAAGCGGGAATCGTCGTCCAGGTGCGCGTGTTTGACGCGCTTGGTGAGTTCAAAGAACT
>CAJLRT010000229.1 GCA_905209135.1 uncultured Eubacteriales bacterium | reverse complement strand
GGCGGACTTCCCCGCGGGCCAGTACCGCATCACCGCCGAACTGACCGACGGCGCGTATCCCACCTGCGGCGAAAAGGCTCTGACTGTTTCCAGCCGCGCGGCTCTGCCGGAGACGGCCGCCGCCGTCTACTGCGCCGGCGTTTCCGCACCCGTCCAGTCCCTGCTGCAGGCGCAGGGCGCGCAGGTGTCCGCATATACCGGCGGCGACGTGCCGGCGGGTTCGGTGATTCTGCTGGGCAGCGGATGCAGCGACAGCGCGCTGCTGACGGCGGCTTACCAGCGCGCAGGCGCGGGGGCGCATCTGATCCTGCTCGACGCGGCGGGCTTTGACAGCCTGCCGGTGCAGGGAGAGATACAGGACAGCTACGCCGCCCTTGTGCATAAAAACGGCCTGACCGCAGGGCTTGCCCGCACCGGCTGCTTTTACGACGGTAGCACGGCCGGCGCGCTGCGCAGCGGCAAGAGCTTTGTCAGCGCGCTGGCGTTCGAGCCTGCGTTTAGCTCGGTGGCCGCAGCGGCCGACGGCGGCGTGACGGCGGGTATTCTCTGCGGGACCGCGCCGAGCGGCAGCGGCTTTTTCACGGTGAATACGCTGCGGCTGGAGGCGCTGTCCGGCACGCCCACAGCCGACGCCCTGCTGCTCAACCTTGTCAATTCGCACCTTTCGCAGGCGACAATGGAGGGATGAAGATGAAACGCTATTCTTGCAGAATATCTCTTATACTCTGCCTGCTGCTGGCGCTTTCGATCCTGCTCGCAGGCGGCGCGAACGCCACGGCAGTATCCGCAGACAAGGCGGCCGCCTGCCTCAAAGACGGCTGGAAAGTGCATGTGGACAGCAACAACACGGGCGAGCAGGACAGATGGTTCGCCGGCTTTCCCGGCGGCGGGACGGCCGTGTCCCTGCCCTATGAAAGCTCCGACGTCGCCTATACCGACGTCGTCTGGTTTTCCAACCAGTTCTTCGCCGACCTCGACCTTGAGGAGGGACAGCGTGCCGTTTTGGACTTTGAGGGCGTGCAGTACTACACGAAAGCATGGCTCAACGGCGCCTATCTCGGCGACCATGAGGGCGCCTACGGCAGGTTTCAGTTCGACGTGACCGACCACCTGCGCCACGGCGAGCAGAACCTGCTTGCGCTGCGCCTGTATGTTCCGCGCGGCAGCAGCACACACCGCGGCGCGACGGCCGCCAGCCTGCCCCAGTGGCTGGGCGCGTTTCAGCGCATCCAGACGCCGGTCTACCTGCGCGCCGTGCCCGACGTATCCATAAGCGACACCTATGCCGCCGCCGACTACCAGACCGGCAATGTAGAAGTGACGCTCACCCTGCACAACCCGACGGACGAAATCGTGCGCGTGGACATCGCTTCCGAAATCACGGTGTCCGGCGTCAGCGGCGTGCTTGACAGCGACGAAAAGACGGTGAAGGTCTGGCCCGGCACAAGCGCGCACACCCTGTCCCTGCAGGTTTCGGACTTCACGGCATGGTCGCCCGACAACCCCTATCTCTACGACGTAAACGCCACCGCGCGGGCGAAGGGGGCGGCATTTATCGACTCCTCCTGCGTCACGACCGGGTTCAAGGACCTGCGCGTGGACGGCGAGGGCTACTTTGTGCTCAACGGCGAGCGGCTGTTCCTCAAGAGCGCGCACACGGCGCCGTATGTGCTGGGGTCTGTGGACGTCGGCGCGGACACGGCGCGGCAGTTCCACCAGCTCGACTACCTCAAGAGCGCCGGGTTTGATATGGTGCGCTTCATCAGCGGCCCGGCCCTGCCCGAAATGCTGGACTACTGCGACAGGATCGGGCTGATGGTGTACGAGGAGACGGCCATGGCCTGGTTCCCGACCGACTGCTCCATCACGGGCGAGCTGATGAGCAGTGAAATTTCTCAGCTTCTGTACCGGGACCGCAACCACGTGAGCTTTTCCATCCTGGGCCTGCTCAACGAGACCTACGGCACCGGCGCAACGCAGGCGCGCTACGCCGCCGCAGTCAGTTCGCTCGGCACGGTCCGCGATATCGACGACGACGTTCTGGTGCTCCTGTCCTCCGGACGCTGGGACAACCGGCGCGAAACCGCGTCCGCCTGCAATCCCGGCAGCCGCACCTGGGACGGCTGGATGGGCAACGAGGGGAACGTGACGTCGGCCAACCCGGCGTACATGTCCCTGTTCTCCGGCATGGGCGACATACACTACTACCCGAACATGCCCTACGACGCGGCGGTGCGGGACGCGTTCGCCGCCATCGGCGACGTGCGCGCGGCCTTTGTCTCCGAAGCGGGCGCAGGCTCGCAGCCGAATATCATCAGCGACTACCGCACCCTGCAGCAGGAGGACAACCTCTCGCTCGGCAACCTGATGAACCAGTCCATCGCCCAGCAGTTGGAGGCGCTCGACTACATCTATTCGGAATACGGCTTCGACAGCGTATTTGCAACGCAGGAGGACATCATCACCCAGTCGCAGCTCCTGCAGGCACGCCAGCGCGCGCTGCTGGTGGACTACATACGCAGCAACCCCAAAATCAGCGGATACAGCATGACGCAGGGCGCTGACATCGGCTACCGCGGCGAAGGGGTCCTGGAGGGGAACATGACGCACAAGGCCGCCATGTTCGACGCGATGCGGGACTGCTGGAGCGACCTGCGCTGGTGCGTGAACCTCGACGAGTACAACGTATATTCCGACGAAACGCTCGACGTGGATCTCGATCCAGCCGTTGGGATAGGTCAGCTTGACGGGGCGGTTGGCAGCATCGTA
>CAJLRT010000228.1 GCA_905209135.1 uncultured Eubacteriales bacterium | reverse complement strand
GCACGAAACATGCAAACTGCATGTGTGCTGGCTTAAAACTGCGGACGCGGACGCCGCTTACATGGTTGGAGAAATAATCGCAAGGCAGGCGGACGAAGCGGAGGACGCCATGCAGAATCTCGCGGTAATCTCCGCATGCGTAGAGCAGATCAGCAACACGCTGCAGCAGCTTCTCACAGAGCTTTCGTCTTTTTCACTGCTTGTGCCGGAACAGCCGGGTTCCCGGGAACAGCTTTATCTGGCCAACATGAAAAAAGACACGCTGCGCATTACGCGCAATGCGCACCTGCTTCGCGACGCGGCCAGGATTATGCAGAACGCTTACCCGCTGAATATCGCGGTGCACGATATCGGCCAGGCGCTGCACATGATTACGAAAGAGGCCCGGCAGTATGCGGCGAAAAAGCGTGTTTCCATTGTACTGGACGTTCCGGATGAACCGGTGCTGGTCCCCTGCGACCTCATACAGTTTTCCCGGGCAATTCTCAATATCCTGTCCAATATTCTCTATTTCACGGGTGAAAACGGAGAACTGAAAATCGGGCTGCACAAGAGCGGGCAGACCGTGTCGATCGGCATATCCGACAACGGGGACGGCATACCCGACTATTACCTGGAGCGCATTCTCACAAACGACATTCTCTATGCGGACGACAGGCCGATCCTCGGCCTGTACGTGGCACAAAACGTCGTGCGCAAGCACGGCGGGAACATGTTTGTGACGCAGGTCAAGCCGCACGGTACGCGTATTATCATAGACCTGCCTGCCGACGACCTTTATGGCAGAGGCTTCAAACAGGCGGCCGCCGTTCCATTGCAGGAAATTCTGCGGCTGCTGGCGCAGATCGAAATGTCCATCCTTTAACAAAAAAGAAGCGCCCTGTATACAGGGCGCTTCTTTTATTTCAGGTTACATATGCGCGGGAACAGTAATCCCCAGCAGGCCCAGCAGCGTGTTCTGCATGCGGTACGTCGTCTGCAGCAGAGCAAGCCATGAGGCGCGCTGCGCGGAGTCGGGACAGGTAAGGATTTTATTTTCAAAGTAGAAGCGGTTGAACAGGCCGGCCACGTCGAACAGCGTTTCGCAGATCACATTCGGCGCCTTTTCCTGATAGGCGCGCACCAGCGCGTCGGAAACGGACAGCAGGGACAGCATCAGGCTCCGTTCCGTATCGGACGCGGGCGGCATAAGCTCGCCCGGCGCTTCGCCGCGCTGCGCGGCCTTTTCCAATACGGAGCCGATGCGCACAGTCGTGTATTGCAGATAGGGGCCGGTTTTCCCCTCCGAGGAGAGAAAACGCTCCATGTCGAACACATAGTCTTTGGCGCGGTGGTTGAGCATATCCCCGATCTTGATGGCCGCCACGCCCACCGCCTGCGCTACGCTGCGTTTTTCCGCATCGTCCAGCGCGTCGGAATCCTTCACTTTTTCATAGGCGCTGTCCGAGACCATCGTGATCATATCCATCAGCCGCATCACACCGCCGTCGCGCGTTTTAAAGGGCTTGCCGTCCGGGCCGTTGATCGTGCCGTTCTCACAGTGTTCGCAGACCGTATCCCCCGTGATGCCGCCCAGGGCTGCGCAGCGGAATACCTGCTTGAAATGGAAAGCCTGGCGGTTGTCCACAAAATACAGGACGGAGGCCGGATTCCAGTCCTCCTTGCGCTGCAGCAGCGTGCCGAGATCGGTAACTTCATAGTTGGTTCCGCCGTCCGACTTGACGAGGATCATGGGCGGCATGGGTTCCCTGTCCGCTTCGGTGGCGACATCCACCACCATTGCGCCCTGGGATTCATAGAGCAGGCCTTTGTCTTTCAGAATATCCAGCACGCGCGGGATATAGGGGTCTGCGTCGCGTTCGCCGTACCACACGTCGAAATGCACGCCCAGAATATCGTATATGGACCGTATATCCGCTACGGAAACTGCGCGGATACGCTCCCACAGCGCATAGTAGCCCGGCTGCTTGCGCTGCAGTTCCACTGTGATGCGGCCCGCCTCCGCGGCGAACTGCGGATCTGTCTTGGAACGCGCCGAGGCGCGCGGATAAATATCGTTGAGCTCGTCCACGGTGACGGGCGCGCCGTCCGGGTAGTCCCCGGTATATGACGGGTCAAAATAAACGAGGTCGGGATACATGCGCTTTATTTCCGCAATGACAAGGCCCATGGGCAGGCCCCAGTCGCCCAGGTGGACGTCGCCGATGACGTCCTTGCCCAGAAAACGGGCAAGGCGGCACATGCTGTCGCCCAGAATGGCGGGGCGCAGATGGCCGACGTGCAGCGGTTTCGCCACGTTCGGGCCGCCGAAATCCACAACGACGGTCTCCTTTTTGAGCGTGGGAAGAAGCAGGCGCGGATCCGCCGCCATTGCGCGCACTTGCTCCGCGAGGAACGCGTCCTCCAGCGTGAGGTTGATAAAGCCCGGCGCGGCGGCTGTGACGGAGGCGAAGCGGCCGTCGGCCTCCAGCCTGCGCACAACGTCGCCCGCGATCATAATCGGAGCTTTGCGGTACTGCTTGGCGGCAGCCATGGCGCCATTGCACTGGAACTGGCACAGGTCGGGACGGTTGGACACCGTTACCTGGCCGTACTCGCCGGAATAGCCGGCGTCGGCAAAGGCGGCGGACACAAGCTCCGTAAGAAGAAGTCTGATTGACATATGGTTCCCTCTTTCACCTGACGTTTTGTCCGATATAGTTTACCACATTGGGAACGGCTTGTCCAGAAGCCTGGCAAAAAAGGGATTGGGAGCGCAGAAAAAAACAGCATCGTT
>CAJLRT010000227.1 GCA_905209135.1 uncultured Eubacteriales bacterium | reverse complement strand
CGACGCTCTTCCGATCTAAGAAAAATGCACCTACCATTTCGGAGATAAGGAGGTGCAGCAGCATTTCCCCAATATAAAATTTGTTACGGGACGGCCCCGTGAATTCTCGGTGATTGTGATTCAGGACGGCGAATATCTCGTTGCCGGCTGCGATATGTCCACCACGGAAAAATACTCTGTCGGGAATACAAAAACCGGCATGCCGGTGACGGCTTTCGACGAGGGGACCCGGTATGCCTACGACTATTTCTTTATATACTTTGAGGACGCCGCGGGCACGGGTACGCTGGATATGATCTATTATCAGATAGACATTCAGAACGCCGCGGTCAGCGAACCGCGCACTTGTTCCAAGGTGGATCTGCTCGCACTGGAGAGTTCGGCCGATCCGTACAAACAGGAAATGCTGGGCCAGTATATGCGCCTGCTGGAAAAAGCAGAGGCTTTGCCGGGCATGGAATAGGAAAAAAGAGCTTTTGGCCGTCAGACCAAAAGCTCTTCCCTTACGGCGGGCGCAGCCTGCCGCGCGCCGCTGTTTTTCAGGTGTTTTTTCAGTTCGATTACATAAGGCTCGTCCGCAAACTCCGCGTTCTCGTGCAGGGAGGACAGTTTGTCGTACCGGAATCCGCTGCCGTCGAACAGATATTGCCGTAACGCTTCGGAAATGCGGAAAAAGTAGAGCTGTCCCGCCTGGTTGCCGATGTCCACGACGCTGTCGGGACTGATGCGCACGGTGTCGCGAAAAACGCCGACCATGCGGTTTGCAAAGCCTGTTTTGCTGTCGCAGCCGATGATCTGCATGACGTGGATGCCGTCTTTCGTCGTCTGCTGCGAAATGTTGCTGGCCTGGTAGCAGCCGATAAAATCGCGGGCAGAGTCGTCGTCCACCACCTTGCAGAGCGTGTAGAACCAGGTGGTCTCCTTGGGCGGGGTTTCGGATTCTGCCGTTTTTGGACGGATATTGTGCCCCTTTGCGTTGATGGTATTGAAATTCTGGCGGATTTCCACCGTGCCGACCCGGATCTCCTTTTTTACATGGATGTGCAGCCAAAGGCCCTTGATCCATATTTTTTTGTTTTCCCGGATCCACTTGAGGCAGTATATTTTTCTGACAATGGCATAGATAACCGCATATAGGACGCTGAAGGCGACAAGCTGGACGAGAATCTGCACGATATAGCGGATAATGTCGTCCTGGAGCATGGAGAAGTTGAATATGTCGAAGCCGCCCAGAATCAGCATCAGGTATGCCTGGAATATCACCAGCAGAATGGAAACCGAAATGGCGGATATGTTTTTGTAATGCGCGTTGGTGGAGCCTATATTGTCCATGGTAATCACCCGTTATACTTTCTGATCGTATCCAGAAGATATGTATGGATAACGCCGTTGCTGGCAACCAGGGAAGTCTGTTCTGCAAACTGGAGCCGTCCGCCGCTGTAGTCGGTCGCCTGTCCGCCTGCTTCGCGCAGGATCAAATACCCGGCCGCGACGTCCCACGGATGCAGCAGCTTTTCAAAATAGCCGTCGATTCGCCCGGCCGCGATATAGCACAGGTCGAGCGCGGAGGAGCAGATCCGGCGTATATCGAGGCAGTGTTTGAAAATCTCTTTTACAAGCGCGAAGTTGCCGTCGGCCTGCTCCTTGTGCGTGGAGCCGGCGCCGAACTCGATGAGACTTTGCCCGATGTCCCGGCCGCTTACGCGCAGGCGCCGCGTGTGATTGTAATAAGCGCCCCGGCCCTTTTGCGCCGTAAAGACTTCCTGGGTGAACGGATTGTATACGATTCCGAAAACGACGTCGCCGTTTACATAGTGCGCCAGCGATACGGAACTCAGATTGTAGCCGTAAATCAAGTTTGTGGTTCCGTCGATCGGGTCGAGTATCCAGCAGTCTTCGCGCAGGCCGCCTTCGTCCTCTTCGGAAAAAAACGCGGTTTGGGGATACAGCTCGCCCAGCCGCGTCTTGAGAAACCGGCTGACGGCCAGGTCCACGTCCGTCACAAAATCAGCTACGCCCTTTTCCCGGATGTTCAGCTCGCTGTGGGCCGCGATGATCTCCCTCGTCTGCAGCACCAGACCTTCCGCCCGCGTATAGTCCATGGTTCCGCCTCTTTTCATTTGTATGTTGTTTGTATTATATCATAAAAGAAAAAATAATTACAAGGGTTTACGCGCCGGTTCCTCCGCGCTGCTTTGACAAAATGCGCGGGCCGCGCTTGCCAACCGCCTGGGATATATACTATAATAAAAGAAAACAATATACATGGGAGAGAGAACGCATATGAAATGTCCAAACTGCGGCGCGGAACTGACCGGCGAAACCTGCGATTACTGCGGAAGCGCTGTGAAAAAGCAGAAAGAGAAAAAGACGGGCTGGGGCCTCCGGCTGTTCGTCTGTTTAATCTTTATTTTCGTGATTGTGGTGTCTGTAATCATTTTTACCACTGTGCTGCGCCAGTTTCGCCAGATGCCATCGTTTGAGGACTTCCCCGATGTGTTCGGGACGGAATCGCCGGTATCCGGCGTCCTGGGCCGGTAAACACGGACGGCGAGCCGCGGTTTGCCCTGCAGTATATCAACAAAAAGAAGGGTTGTAATATGCAGAATGTAATAAAAAGGATGCTGGCGCTCGCATGCGCTGTGTGCGCATGTCTGTCAACCGGCGGCTGCGGACCGCAAAATAAAGAGCCGTCCGCTGCGCCGCAGACGTCCTCTTCCAGCCCTGCGGCGCCGTCCGGCTCCGCTACGTCCGCTTCGTCCGAAGCCGCGCCGGACTATC
>CAJLRT010000226.1 GCA_905209135.1 uncultured Eubacteriales bacterium | reverse complement strand
GGCTGAATATGGGGCCCATGCTCCTGCTCGACAGGGAGAGCCTGAAGCAGAGCAAGCGGTTCGCGGAGGTGTACCGGCCCATTGCAGAACAAATGGGCTGCGACTTCCTCGCGGCGGACGACGTGGCAAAGCCCGGCAAGGCGGACGCGGTGCACATGGACGCGCAGGCACACCGAAACCTGGCCGAGGCGGTCGCAAAAAAAGCCAGGGAAATTCTAGGCTGAACGACAAGGAGGGAATCCCGTGTCTGACAAACATGTAATCCGTTACCTGGACATTACCGACCAGCCGCAGGTACTGCCGCCGGCGCTGAAGATATTCGACCTGACGGGAAAGGTCGCCGTTGTGACAGGCGCGAGCAGCGGGCTGGGCCGGGAGATGGCGAAGGGACTGGCCATGGCCGGCGCAAAGGTGATGCTCGTCGCGCGCGGAGAAGCGGCGCTGGCCGAGACAAAGCAGGAGCTTTCGATGTTCGACGTGGACTACATAACCGCCGACGTGGACTACATAACCGCCGACGTACAGCGCATGGTGGACGAGACGTGCAGGCGGTTCGGCCGCATCGACGTGCTCGTCAACGACGCGGGTACGACCTTCCGCTGCTCCTTTGAGGATTTCCCGGAGGAGGAGTACGACAGGGTGGTGGACACCAACATGAAGTCCTGCTTCCTGTGCACAAAGTATGCCGGGCGCGTCATGCTGCGGCAGGGGACCGACTCGATCATCAACATCGGCTCGGGCGCGGGCGGCGTGGCCATCCCGCAGAGCGCCGCCTACTGCGGCAGCAAGGGCGGCATGGTACAGCTCACAAAAGCCGCCGCCATCGACTGGTGCCAGCGCGGCGTGCGCGTGAACATCGTGATGCCCGGGACGTTCCACACGCCGCTGCTGCAGTACTGCATGGACAAAGACCCCACCTACGAGCGGCGCTGGCTGGAACGGCACCCCATCGGCCGGTTCGGAGAGCCGGACGAGATTGTTGGTATTATTATCTACCTCGCAAGCGACAACTCCAAGTTCATGACCGGCAACGTCATCTACCTCGACGGCGGCGGGCATGCGACCTGAATATGGAAACGGGGGGCTGGTATCAAAAGATACCAGCCCCCCGTTTTATGCGCCGCCGGAGCGGAATGCCATTGTGATGGACGCCGTCATACATATATATATTATATATAAGGTATAGGGATCAGAAAATATAGTCGAATTCCACGTCGTAGATGTTTACGGTGGCGCCCTCTTCAATCCCCGCCTCCTCCAGCGCGGCGTACACGCCCGCGGCCTCGAGCTGCCGCTGGAAATAGGAGATGGATTCGTAGTCGTCAAAATTGGTGGAGTTGATGACGGGCAGCAGCCAGTCGCCCTCCACATAGTAGACCCCGCCCTCCTGGCGGATGGTAAAGGCGCGGTCCTCCGTATCGGCGGACTGCGGCCTGTAGTCCGGCTCGAACACCGCGGGACGCGGAAGCTGCTGCACGCGTTCCCACAGCAGGTAGACGAGTTCCTGCACGCCGGTGCGCGCCGCGGCGGAAATCTCCACATAGGTGCGGCCCTGCCCCTCCACGTGGGCCCGGAACGCGTCGGCCCGGGCGCGGTCCGTCACCGCGTCGGCCTTATTGCCGACGACAATCTGCGGTTTTTCCGCAAGCGCGGGGCTGTACCGGCGCATTTCCGCGTTGATGGTCTCATAGTCCTCGATGGGATCGCGGCCCTCTGTGGAGGCGACGTCCACCATGTGCACGAGCAGGCGGCAGCGCTCTATATGGCGCAGAAACTGCAGGCCCAGGCCGACGCCCTGGCTCGCGCCGCCGATGATGCCGGGGATATCCGCCATGACAAAGGATTCGCCCTCGTCCACGCGCACTACGCCCAGGTTGGGCGAGAGGGTTGTGAAGTGGTAGTTCGCGATTTTGGGCCGGGCGGCGCTCACGACGGACAGCAGGGTGGATTTCCCCACGTTCGGCAGGGCCACGAGCCCCACGTCCGCGATCAGCTTGAGCTCCAGGATCAGCTCGTATTCCGTGCCCGGCCGGCCCGCGCGGGAAAAGCGCGGCGCCTGCCGCACTGCGTTTGCGTACCGGGCGTTGCCCCAGCCGCCCGCGCCGCCCTTGGCGAGCACATACGGATCTGTATCCGACATGTCCTTCATCACCGCGCCGGTCGCCGCTTCGCGGATCAGCGTGCCGACGGGGACACGGATGACAAGGGAGCGGCCGCTCTTGCCCGTGCAGTTCTTCGCCGCGCCGTCCTCCCCGTTCCCGGCCACGTATTTGCGCTTATAGCGGAAATCAACCAGCGAGTTCAAGCTTTTGTCCGCGACGAACACGATATCGCCGCCGCGGCCGCCGGCGCCGCCGTCCGGGCCGCCAGCCGCCACATATTTTTCCCGGTGGAAGGACACGCAGCCGTTGCCGCCGTCCCCCGACCGGACCGTTATTTTTGCATAGTCTGCGAACATACGTCCTGCCCCCTTAGAAAAAAATCTCAGATACTATATCGTATCTGAGATTTCTCCGTTTATACGTTACTGCGCAATCTCATAGACACTGACCTGCTTGCGGTCCCTGCCCAGACGCTCGAAACGGACGACGCCGTCGACCAGCGCGAAGAGCGTATCGTCCTTGCCCTTGCCCACATTGGTTCCGGGATGGATCTTGGTGCCGCGCTGGCGGACCAGGATGTTCCCCGCCGCGGCGAACTGGCCGTCCGCACGCTTGGGGCCGAGACGCTTGGACTCGCTGTCGCGGCCGTTCTTGGTGGAACCCATTCCCTTTTTATGTGCAAAGTACTGTAAACTCAATCTCAGCATTTGTTACA
>CAJLRT010000225.1 GCA_905209135.1 uncultured Eubacteriales bacterium | reverse complement strand
CCCTGTCGCTCGACTCCAGCGTGCCGCCGCTTTCGCTTGACCAGAGCGCCTCCGACAACGAGCAGGACGGTTCCCTGCTCCGCATCCTCGGCGCCGAGGACGAGGCCATGAACATTGAGCGCCTCTCGCTCAAGCAGGCGATTTCCAGCTTGCCCGACAAGGAGGCATCCCTGATTGCGCTGCGCTATTTCCGCGGCTATACGCAGAAAGAGACGGCGCAGTGCCTGGATATGACGCAGGTGCAGATTTCACGCAAGGAAAAACAGATTCTGCTCAGGCTCCGGGAAATTCTGACCGTGTAGTAGCGCGCTTGTACGGCCTGCAAACTCCATTTGGCATGAAAAATCGAATCCGCAACCTGTGGTTGCGGATTTTTTTGATTTGCAAACTGGAATCGCTTGCCACCGCGGAGGGATTTCGATATAATCATGGCAGAAAGCCGACGGAGGGAAACGATATGGGCATGAACATTGAAATTGCAAATAAACTGTACCGGCTGCGCAAACAGAACGGTTTTTCGCAGGAGGAGCTTGCGTCCCGGCTCGGAATCAGCCGCCAGGCCGTATCCAAATGGGAACGCGCCGAGGTGTCTCCCGACACCGACAACCTGATCGCGCTGGCCAGGCTGTACAATATTTCGCTCGACGAGCTTCTGCTCGGCGAAGACAGGGGCGACGCGGGACGCAAACACGGCGCGGCCGGGGGCGGCGACGACGAAAAGGATGAAAATACGGCGCGGGAGGACGCTTCGCACGTGTCCTTCCGCGGCGGGGGGATACATGTTGTGGAACCCGACGGCTCGGAAGTGCACGTCGGGATCAAGGGGATTTATGTCAACGACACAAAGACCGGGGAAAAGGTCAACGTGGGCTGCGGGCACGTATACGCCGAACAAAACGCGGCCGGCGCGGACAGCGGCGGGACCGGAAGCGCACCCGCCGGCGCGCAGACCGTATGCGGCGGCCCGGCGCAGGACGGCGCGGACATGGAGCGGCGCCGGCGCAGATTCCATGCGTGGAAGCAATTCCCCTACCCGGTGTTCGCCTGCATCGTCTTTCTGCTGTGGGGATTCTGGGGGGACAAGGGCTGGAGCGTATCCTGGCTGTTTCTGCTGACCATTCCCCTCTACTACACGCTTATCAACGCGATTGAACACCGCAACGCGCACCACTTCGCATACCCCGTGCTTGT
Organism: uncultured Eubacteriales bacterium; assembly: GCA_905209135.1. Lineage (GTDB taxonomy): Bacteria > Bacillota > Clostridia > Oscillospirales > UMGS1783 > UMGS1783. The sequence continues at coordinate 1,637 of CAJLRT010000225.1, read as the reverse complement.
GCTGATCGCATACCTGGGCGTCGGGATGTTCTGCTCGGTCTGGCACCCCACCTGGGTGATGTTTATCACCATCCCCCTCTACTACAGCCTGGCGGAGGCGCTGCGGCGCTGAAGCATGAAATAAGGGCACCGGGGGAAACCGGCCCGGATGGGATGCGGAGACAAAAGCGGGAGCGCCCCCCAACGGAGGGCGCTCCCGAATCTTATTCCATGGTTCAGTCCGCGCTGCCGATCATGGCGTCTACGCACGCGGGGTTCGCGTCGCGCGGGATCAGGCAGCCGGTAGAGAGAATAAAGCCGCACTTCCCTTTTACCGAATCCATGATCGCCCGGCTCTCGGCGGCGACCTGCTGGGGCGTATGCGTCAGCAGATGCACAGGGTCCATATTCCCCTTCAGGCACGTCTGCCGGGATATCCCCTCGCAGAGCGCGGCCAGATCGACCATGTGGTCTATATCCATCGCGTCCGCGCCGGTTGCCGCGACATGGGCGAACGACGGATTGATATTGCCGCACACATGCATGATCGAGTACATTCCCAGCGCCCGGATCTCGTCCACAAGCGCCTTGGCATAGGGCATGACGAATTCCGCATAGTGCTGCGGCGAGATCAGGCTGGATGAGGCGGCCCCCTCCCCGATCCAGACGCATTCCGCGCCCGCTGCCTTGAGCTTTCTCGCCCAATCGGCCGCAAACTGCGTGCGTACTTTCAGAATTTCATGCAGTTTTTCCGGCGCGTCATAAATGGATTCCAGCGTCTTTTGCAGACCCATCATGAATACCACCTGGCTGTACGGGCCCGTGATGCCCGGGACAATGAGATACTCCTGTTTGCAGGATTCCGATATATTCGCAAACGTCTCGGTTATGCCGCCGGACAGAGCGTCCACCGTGCGCAGGCGCGCATCGTCCAAATCCGTAATATCATAGCGGCAGGGGGATCCGACGTCGTTTGCCGGAACGTTCCAGCAAACGCCCGCAAGATCGACCGCATATGCGTTTTCCGGGGACGAGCTGTCCAGCGACGCGATGGAGCCGGCGCTGAGACAGAGATTGACATAGGCGCCGACGGCGCCGCTGTGGCGGCGCAGCGCGCTTTCCAGACACTGCGCGTGCACGGCGGGATCCAGAAACGCCTCCCCCACCCGCCGGCCCGCACACTGCGACGCGTAGGCCAGATCAATCTGCGGAAATGACGGCGGCGCGCCGGCATTCGTCCGGGTGCGGAGGACTTCCAATGTTTTAAACTTACTCATTGCGCAAACCTCGCTTATTGTTTTACAAACAGTATAGTCCGGCATGCGCACGATTGCAAGCGGTTTCACAGAATCCCGCCGCGGCGAATGGGGCAGCCGCGAAACATGGCGGAATTTGCGGCGGAAAATTTGAAGATTTCTTTACAGGGGATTGACAAGTATGCCGCGCTGTGCTATACTTTATAAGCGCACAAATGCCGGAGTGGCGGAATTGGCAGACGCCCGGGACTTAAAATCCCGTGGTCCCAAAGACCGTGCCGGTTCGACCCCGGTCTCCGGCACCATCCGAAGACTACGGCATTGTATGCATACCATATCGCGGAGTAGAGCAGTTCGGTAGCTCGTCGGGCTCATAACCCGGAGGTCGCAGGTTCAAATCCT
>CAJLRT010000224.1 GCA_905209135.1 uncultured Eubacteriales bacterium | reverse complement strand
AAGCTGCGGGAATACATAGAAAGCCTGATCAAAGATGCGCCGGATACGGTGAAAACCGTGGAGCTCAAAGAGGAGATGCTGCAAAACCTCTATGAAAAATACAACGATTTGCTCGCGGAGGGGCGCAGCGAGCAGGCCGCGTTCAATATCGCCGTCGCGGGCGTGGGGGACGTGGGCGACCTGATCGAAACGCTCCGAAGCGACGGGCCTGCCGGCTCGCCCGTGCAGACGGAATCGGCGCGCCGGCGCTCCGCCGCGCTGGTGTCCGCCGCGGTGATGCTCTATATTTTGAGCGTGGTGCCCTGTATTCTTCTGCCGGATCTCTGGGGGCCGGTGCTGCTGTTCGTATTCTGCGCGGCGGCCACCGGACTGCTCATTTACAACGGCATGACCAGGACCTGCTACCGGAAAGCGGACGACACGATGGTCGAACAGTTCCGCGAATGGAAGGACCGGAACGACAGCCGGACGCAGATATGCAGGGCGATTGCGGGCGCTGTCTGGGCGCTGGCCGTGGTGGCGTATTTTCTCATCAGCTTTTTTACGCAGGCATGGCATATCACCTGGCTTTTGTTCCCGATTGCGGGCGCGGCGACCGCTGTGGTCAAAGCGGCGTTCGACCTGACGCGGTGAGGAGGAGATGACGATGCGAACATCAGCATGGATACGGCTTATCGTATGGTCGGTGGCGCTGGTAGCGCTTGTGGGCGTTTTTGCGGCGGCGCTTATCAATCCCGCGCTGTTCCCGGGAGAGCTTTTCCGTTTCGGCGCAGGCCGGGTCGACTATGCGGACAGCGAGCTTTACACGGTCGGCGGCGGCAGTGTGCAGACGCGCGGGATTACACAGATTGAGATCAACTGGCCGGCGGGCAGCGTGCGCGTGGAGGCGGCGGAGGGCCGTGAAATCACAATGGAGGAACAGGGCGCAGAGCAGGAGCGCGACAAGATGCGCTATCTGCTGCGCGACGGCAAGCTCACCATCCAGTACAGCGCGCCGCGCGGACTCAGCTTCCGGGGCGCAGGCGGAAAAGAGCTCGTCGTCCGGGTGCCGCAGACGTTTGTCGCCGTCGGGCTGGACGAGTTTAAGGTCAACGCGGGTTCGGCGCATGTGACTGTGGACGGCGTGGGCGCGCAGGATACGCAGATTATCGCCGTTTCCGGGCGTGTGTCGCTTGCGCGGATGCAGTGCGGTTCGCTCGCGGTCGACGTCGTGAGCGGCGGCGTTTCGGGTGCGGACCTCCGCGCGGATACGCTTACGGCGGAAACGGTCAGCGGCGGCATGGACTTGGGCGGCACGTTCGGGAGCGTGAATTTTAAGGGCGTGTCGGGCGGCCTTGTGCTGGAGTGTATCCTGTATCCGGACAGAGTCGCCGCGGAGAGCGTGAGCGGCGGTCTTACGCTCCGGCTGCCGGCGGGCCAGGGATTCAGGCTGCGCCACAGCAGCGTCAGCGGCAAGTTTACATGCGAATTCCCCATCACAGGCGACAAAAACGAGGCGGTGTATAACGGCGGCGGCGCGGAGTTCAGCCTCCGCACAACCAGCGGTGCGATTGCGCTGGAAACAATACCGCAGCAGGAAATCATGCCGCAGCTCTACTGACAGAATGCGGGGAAGCGGACGGCGCGCGCCGTCCGCTTTTTTATCTGTATAGTTTGTGTGTAAATTCCGTAAAATAAGGGAAACGGCCGCGGGGTTCATTGACATGGCTTCGGGCGAATGTTATAATTTGGTAGCGATGAATCCTGCGCGTACAGCTCCGGCTGCGGCGCGCTCCGCATGGCCGCGGCGAGCCGCGGCGGACGATGGGAGAGTCATATGAGAAAAACAAAGATTATCTGCACGCTGGGCCCCGCTTCGGACGGCGAGGGAATACTGGAACAGCTCATGCTGTCGGGCATGGACTGCGCCCGCTTCAACTTCTCGCACGGTACGCATGCCGACCATAAGGCGCGCATGGACCGCGTCAAGAGCCTGCGCAAAAAGCACGGGCTGCACACCGCCATCATGCTCGACACCAAGGGGCCGGAGATCCGGCTCGGCAAGTTTCAGGGCGGGGAGGCCGTGCTGCAAAAGGGGCAGGAGTTCACCTTCCGCGCGTCTTCCGGCCCGGGCGATGCGACGGGGGTGCAGATCTCTTTCCCGCGCCTTGCCGAGAACGTCGCGCCCGGCGCGCGCATACTTGTGGACGACGGAAAGGTCGCCTTTACCGTGACCGCCGTGCGCGGTACGGACGTCGTCTGTCAGGCGCTCAACGGCGGCAGGCTCACCGACCGCAAGAGCATCAACCTGCCCAATTCCGATATCGACATGCCCTATATCAGCGAAGCCGACCGCAGCGACCTGCTGTTCGGCATCAGCCAGGACGTGGACTTTGTCGCGGCCTCGTTCGTGCGCCGCGCGCAGGACGTGCACGACCTGCGCGCCCTGCTCCGTGAGAACGGCGGCGGCAGTATCCGGATTATATCCAAAATTGAGAATATGCGCGGCATTGAGAACCTGGAGGAGATCATCGAAGCGAGCGACGGCGTGATGGTCGCGCGCGGCGACCTCGGCGTGGAGACCCCGTTCGAGGAGATCCCCGCCATTCAGAAGCGCGTGATCGACCGCTGCTACCGCCGCGGCAAGCAGGTTGTCACCGCCACGCAGATGCTGGAATCCATGGTCAGCAACCCGCGCCCCACCCGCGCCGAAGTGTCCGACGTCGCCAACGCCGTCTACGACGGGACGACGGCCATCATGCTCTCGGGCGAATCGGCCAGCGGCCTGTATCCCGTCGAGAGCCTGCGCGCCATGGCCGACATCGCCTGCGCCACCGAGCGCGCGAGCGACTACCGGCACAGGTATAGCGCCGACAAGCGCGACATCAA